>DAOSUR010000001.1:300000-535427 GCA_035378985.1 Anaerohalosphaeraceae bacterium | reverse complement strand
CTTGCATTTTTCCCCTGATGAATAAGGGATTGAAACTGAACGGCAGCCGGCGTCCAAACGCCAGTGCCCGGTTATCGGTTATCAGTTATCCTGTAAATTCATTTGTTCTCTGCCTTCGCTTTTTTCGAATCTGTGAAATCTGTGTAATCTGTGGTTAATTGTTTCGGATTTCGAGATTCGGATTTCGGATTTAGAATTTCGGATTTCCATTTCCTCCGACTCCCTTTGAGGCCCTCGGTTTGGTATAATCCTCTCCGATGGCGCTGTCTGAAGACAAACTGCAGGCCCTGCGAGAAAAAATCCGCACGTTTCCGACCGGGCCGGGGCTGTATTTTATGAAGGATGCCGAGGAGAAGGTGCTCTATATCGGCAAGGGCAAGAATCTCCGCGCGCGGGTGAGCAGCTATTTCCAGCCCGGGGCCAATCTGGCCGAGACCCGCGGCCCGTGGATTGCCGAGATGCTCAGCCGCGTAGCGGATGTGGATTATCTGGAAACGGCCGGCGAGGCGGAAGCCATTCTGCAGGAGGCCCGGCTGATTAAGGATATTCATCCGCCGTACAATACAGATTTAAAAGATTCCAAGACCTTTCCCTACCTGGAAATCACGACGCGCGAGGATTTTCCGGGGGTGTATATCACGCGCAGTCCCAACCCCCGCAGCCGGCTGTTCGGGCCGTTTACGGCCGTGCGTGATTTGCGGCAGGTGCTGGGGATTCTGCAGAAGATTTTTCTGTTTCGCACGTGCACGCTGGAGATTCGTTCGGATGACCCGAAGCGGCGGTTTTTCCGGCCGTGTCTTTTGTATCATATCCGCCAGTGCACCGCGCCGTGTGCGGACAAGGTCAGCCGCGAAGACTACCGCCGGCAGATACGCGATTTGATTCGGTTTCTGGGCTCGAAACGCTCGTCGTACATCGAGGGGCTCCGCCGGCGGATGCAGGAGGCCTCGCGTCGGCAGGATTTCGAAGAGGCGGCCCGGCTGCGGGACCGGATTCGGCTTTTGGAAAATCTGGACAAACGCGGCACCGTGGAGGAGCACGTACAGCCGGAGGTGTTCTTTCAGGACCCGACGGAGGCGCTGGAAAAACTTCAGCATCTGCTCAAAAGCCCGCAGCCGATCCGGATTATCGAGGGGTTTGATATTGCTCATCTGGCCGGCAGCGAGACGGTCGGGGCGATGGTGCAGTTCATCGACGGCAAGCCCTTTAAGGAGGGCTATCGGCGCTTCCGCATCCGGGCGGCGGGCTCTTCCGATGATTTTGCGGCGATTGCGGAGGTCATCAGCCGGCGGTACAAACACGCGCTGGCGGGCGAGGAGCTCTGGCCGGATTTGGTGCTGATTGACGGCGGGCTCGGCCAGCTGCACGCCGCCGAAGAAGCCCTGCGGTCGATGGGGGCTCCGATGCCGAATCTGGCGGCGATTGCCAAGCGGGAGGAGCTGATTTATCTGCCGGGCCGGGCGGAGCCGCTGCGGCTGTCGGCGGTTTCACCGGTGCGAAAGCTGCTTCAGTATGTCCGCGATGAGGCGCATCGGTTCGCGCAGCATTATCATCATATTCTGCGTCGAAAGAAAATGCTGGAGGAGGAATAGTCCGGCGGGTTTATTCGGCCTTTCGGGCGCATTTGCGGGCGATTCCGAACAGCAGCAGGGTCAGCAGGATGAGGGCGGACAGATGGCCGACCCAGTCCGGCAGGGCGATGCTGTGGTGGTGCATCATTTCAACGGCTTTCTGGCGGGGCAGGAAGGCATCGACAATCAGCCCGCTTGCCAGCGCACAAAAGGCGGTTGAAAACAGAAACAACAAGGCGGAGCGAGGGCCGAGAACGCCCCAGAGCGTGGACAGTCCTGCGGCGTTGGTGGCCGGGCCGGTCATTAAGAAGACCAGCGCCGCGCCGGGCGAAAGACCTTTGGCAATCAGGGCGGCGGCAATCGGCACAGAGGCGGTGGCGCAGACATAAATCGGAATGCCGACGAGCATCATCACAAACATCGCCAGCAGATTGCTGCCGGCGGCCAGACGAACGGCGAACAGGTCATCCGGCACCCAGACAGAAATGGCGGCCGCGATGCACAGACCGATGAGCATCGGAAGGCCGATGTCGGTCGGCAGGGTCACAAAGCCGTGGCGAAGCATCCGTTCCCATTTGGGCGGTTTTTTTTCATTTTTGGAGCAGCAGTCATCCGTGCAGGATTTGGCGGGCTCTGCAGCGCCGCTGTCGGATGGGTCAAGCCAATTGACCAGTCCGCCGCCGAACAGGCCGGTCAGAAACGCGGCGATGGGACGCAGAACGGCAAAAAAGGGGCCCAGCAGAGAATAGGTCACGAAGATGCTGTCGATGCCGGTTTGGGGAGTTGACAAGAGAAACGACACGGCCGCCCCTCGCCCGGCGCCGTGTTTGTACAGCGACATCGTGACGGGAATCACGCCGCAGGAGCACAGCGGCAGGGGAACGCCGAACAGCGAGGCCTTGACGACCGCGCCGAACCCCCGTCCGCCCAGATGCCGCTCCACCAGGGCGGGCGAAACCCAGATGCTCAGCAAACCTGCTGCGAAAAAACCGAACAGCAGATAGGGAGACATCTGGGCCAGTGTGGACCAAAATGCCTGTATAAAATCCGTCATAGGGCGATTTCTCGTTTTTATTGTCTCTGTCTTCTACGCCCCGAACCTCGGAATGTTTCACAGATTCGGGTCGGCGGCGGAAGCGGACACAGGTACATTCGGGTCCGGCGGGGATAGAAGAGGAAATTCAGCGGCCAAGATTTTGGCTTTGACGATAGTCAGACCGGCGGCCAGCGGCGGGTCGCAGCTTACGAGCGCCTCCAGCAGCGGCAAAAGGTCCTGCTGCATCTGCGAAGGATTTTTATCTTGGGTTTCGCGGAAGAATTTTTCGAGATTGCGGCGTGCCTGGCGGGCCTTTTCCAGCTGCGGTTCGCCGGTTTCCACAAGGACATCCGGCAGCAGGCCCCAGTCGGTTCGGTTCTGTTTGAGCCGCTGATAGCGATTGGGAACTTCCCGGCTGTTGGACAGCTGATAGATGCCGCGAGTGTATTTGAGCCGGCAGCCGTTGGGAAGGGATTCAACCTCCTGAACCGTGCCTTTGCCGTAAGTGCGGGTTCCGACCAGAATGGCGCGGGGGGCATGCGGAGAAGCCAGGGCGCCGGCCAGGATTTCCGCCCCGCTGGCGGTGCCTTCATCGACCAGAACAACCATCGGAACGCCGCGAAGTACAGCGTCTTCGGAGGCGGTGATTTCCTGTTCGATTCCTTCCCGCGTGCAGAGTTTGACCAGGGTGCCGTTTTCGAGGAACAAGTCTGCCGCAGCGACTGCGGTGTCGAGCAGTCCCCCGCTGTTGGAGCGAAGGTCCAAAATCAGACCTCGCAGACCGCGGGCCTGAAGGTTTTCGAGAATTTGCCGCAGCGTCTGGGCTGTGTCTTTTCGGAAACTGCTCAGCCGAATGCAGGCGATTCCGGGGTCGGCGTCAATCTGATAGGCACGCAGCCCGCCGTTGGTTTTCAGGGGCGGCTCCAGCGGCGATGTATTGCCGTGCAGGGAGGGCAGGATGATTTTTCGGCGAAGGAGCGTGACAGTCTGTTCTTCCTCATGCCGCCGGAGGGTCAGGGTAACGGGGGTGTCCGCCGGACCGGAAATCAGACGAACCGCACAGTCCAGGGTCAGATTTTCCGTGGGGTTTCCGTCAATTGCGAGGATGGAATCACCGACCTGAAGCAGTCCGGATTCTTCCGCAGGAGAATCAGGAACGATTTCGATAATGGTCAGCCGGTTGTCCTGACGGGCAATCCGAATGCCTACGCCGGCGAACTCTCCGCTCATCTGCTTATCGAACTCTTCGCTTCGAGACGGCCAGACAATTTCGGTATAAGGGTCCAGCTCCTCCAGCATGGCCTCAGCGAGCAGCTGCACGACCAGACCTTCCGGCAGGCGAAGGGTCGAGCGGTTCAGGTCCAGGAGAAGGCAGATTTGTTCGAGAAGGGCCGGAAAATCTGTTTGGGCCTGCGGGGCTGAAGCCGCCGATTCCTGCAGATTTTTCAGCCGCTGGTTCCAGGCGGTCAGTGCGTTCGGGTCTGCAGTATAAAGAAAGTCTTTTCGTCCGCAGGCGAGCACTTCTCCGATGTGCCCGGCGCAGGTGAGGGCACGACGTTTCAGGACTGAATGGTTCAGGGGGATGAAATATTTTTGGTCGAGCCGACGGAGGGCTTCAAAGAAAATTTCGGCCTGAACGGATGCATAAGGGTCGTTCTGGCCCGGACAAAGGGGGGCTGTGAGTTTTTTCTCAATGCCGATTTTGGACAGCAGGTCGGTTTTTTCCTGCTGCAGAGCCGGATTGTTCGGGTCGGCGGCCAGAAGCACCCAAAGACCGGCCCGCCAGGCCTTTTCATATTCCCCCTGCGACTGCCAGCGGCGGATATTTCGGCGAATTTGTTCGGTCAGCGAAACGACAAGCGGGTCCGACAGAAAAACGGCCCTGTTCGGATGGTCTTTTCGGCTCTGAATCAGCAGAGAAAGGATTTCCTCCGGCTTTGCCGAAACCTGATTGGGATCGTTCCGGAGCTGTGCGATTCTCTGGTGCAGCTTTTCGAGGGCCTGCTGATTCTGCCGCCTCCATTCCTCCTGAAACGTTTTGTATCGGAGCAGAAGCGAACGCAGGTTCCGGTGAAAGTCGTCCTCCCGCCGGACAGACCGCTCGAGGAGCGACAGGGCGGCATCAAATTCGCCTTTGTCCACATAGCCCAGCAGAAGAGTCCGTTCGGCCTGCTGAAGGGAGAACGGCTCGGCGGCCCGGTGGGACGGACAATTGCAGTCGTTTGCCGTCTCCGCGGCAGCAAATCCGATTAGAACTGCTGCCGGCAGCAGGGCTTGACACATTAATGCGAGCCGCTTTTTGTTTTGCATAGTTTTTCCGGGGAAATACACAATCCGGGGATAGGGGCCGCAGGTCCCGGGCCGGCTCAGACGGATGGGTCCGGCGGCAGGGTGGGTTTGCCGTCCAGAAATCCTTCCAGCCGTCTGGAGCGGACCGGATGCTGAAGTTTCCGAATGGCCTTGGCTTCCACCTGCCGGACTCGCTCGCGGGTCACCTTAAAAATTCGCCCGACCTCTTCGAGGGTATAGGTATAGCCGTCTCCGATGCCGTAGCGGAGTTTGATAATTTCCCGCTCGCGGTACGTGAGGGTTTTGAGGACCTCGTCAATTCGTTCCTTGAGCATTTCCTGTGCAGCGGACTGGACCGGCGATTCAACGCTTTCGTCTTCGATGAAGTCGCCGAAGTAGCTGTCTTCGCTTTCGCCGATGGGCCGATCGAGGCTGAACGGATGCTTGCTGATTTTCATCACGCGGCGTGTCTCGGCGATGGACATATTGGCTTCGGCGGCGATCTCTTCGATGGTGGGTTCCCGTCCGAGCTTCTGCATCAGATTCTTGCTGATGGTGCGCAGTTTACTCATCGTCTCAATCATATGCACGGGGATGCGGATGGTGCGGGCATGGTCGGCGATGGCGCGGGTGATGGCCTGACGAATCCACCAGGTGGCGTAGGTGCTGAACTTATAGCCGCGCCGATACTCGTATTTGTCCACAGCCCGCATCAGACCGGTGTTGCCTTCCTGAATGATGTCCAGGAAGCTTAAACCCCGATTGCGGTATTTTTTGGCGATGGAGACCACCAGACGCAGGTTGCCGCCGGCCAGCCGCCGCTTGGCGTCTTCGTACTGCGAGAAGACCGCCCGGATGGCCCGCAGCCGCTTGGACAGCTGACGCGGCGTTTCCAGCACAAGTTCCTGCAGCCCCTGCAGCTCCTGCTTCATTGCGCGGATATCTTCTTCGCTGTGGTCGCGATTGGGGCCGGCTTCGATGGCGGCCTGCAGCTGGAGCATCTTGGAATGGATGCCCTCCAGTTTTTTCATCATCGGCTGGATGCGGCTGGTCCGCAGCGACAATTCCTCCAGCAGTGTAGCAATCTTGCGGCGGTTGCGGTGAATCTGCCGGATGTATTTTTTGGCCTCGTCGAGGGACGAACATGCCATCGAGGCGGCAAAAAGCTCCTGGTTGCGGTTGAGCAGTTTTGTGACGGTGTCGAGGTTCTGAGGCATCCGGTTTTTCACGAAGGCGCGGACTTCGGATTCGCCGCTGCCCATTTTCATCGTTCGATCGAAGGGAAGCGAACCATCGTCCACCTGCTGGAGGATTTCAACCGCGTGCCGGGCGCAGTAATCGCACTCCAGAACCTTGCAGCGGAAGGCCAGCCGTGTGAACTCGATTTTGCGGGCCAGACTGATTTCCTCCTCCCGCGTCAGCAGCGGAATTTCACCCATCTGGGTCAGATACATCCGAACCGGGTCATCAATGCGCCGGCCCTCTGCTTCCTCGAGGTGTTCCTCCAGAAGGAGGTCTTCTTCGATTTCCGCCTCTTTGGTGAATTCTTCGTCGATTTCTTCCCGGGCTTCTTTTCGATGACGCGGCAGGTCTGTTTCATCGATGAGCTGCACACCGGCTTCGTCGAGCGTCATCAGGAGATTATCCAGCCGCGCCGGACTGATAATCTCATCGGGCAGGTCATCGTTGATTTCTTCGTAGGTTAAATACCCCTTTTCCTTGCCTTTGCGGATGATGGCGGCGATACGCTCTTCGATGAGCCGGATGCGGTCGGGCTGGTCGCTTTCCCGTCCGTCTCCCTGCGGAATCGGCATGGACGGCGGCGTCGGCTCCGCCTCGTCCAGCGGTGCTTCGACGTCTCCTTCGTCCAGGTCCTCTTCTGTGTCCGGAATCGCATCGAGCGCCTCGTCGATTTCGGGGTCTTCATCCCCGAAATCATCCGTCAGGTCGAAAATCTCATCCGGGTTCTCGTCGTGTCTGTATTTTTTTGGCTGCATGGAACTCCTGTTCTTCTTTCTGTCTCCGGTGTCCGGCAGGGTCTGTTTTAGAGTTTCAAATAACCGGAACGCGGGTTACCTTTCTGGGTTCGCAACAATTCGTCAAATTTTCGAAGGGCCTTGTCATCTTGCCCCGCGGCGGCCGGTTTAATGGTTTCTTTTACCCGATTCCGCAGGTCTTCCCGCAGAACCTCCAGGGCCAGGTGAAGCCGCGGTCGGAAATTGCCGGTCTGCTGCCCCTCTTCGTACAGCTGCACAACCATCTGAGCTGTCTGAGGCGATTCAAACCGCCCGCACAATTGGGCGATTGTCGGCTCCAGCCCCTCGTTCAAGTTGGCTAAAAGCACATCGGCAATTTCTTTAAGTATCGGTTCTGTAAAGAGATCCGATTGAATTTTTCCCTCCTCTTCGGCCATCAGGCCCGGCTCATTCAGAAGGGCCCGAAGGACCTCCCTCTGTGCCTCTATAATATAATGAACGGAAGAGGGTTTTTTCGGTTCATCCGGTTTTGAAATTTCATTTTTTTTGATGATTTTTCTCAATTCGGCTTCGATGCGGCTGACCGAAAGATTTAGAAGTGTGCTCAGCCGGCTCAACAGCAGCGTCCGAGACACACTGTCAATTTTTCCAGCGGTAATACCGGCGGCGACATGCTGAAGAAACGTTCGGGCGGCCTCGGCGCGGTCCGCCAGCGTGTCGCTTTGCTCAATTTGTTCCTGAAATCGCTGCCAGGAATAGTCAAAAATATCTTGGGCATTGTCCAGAACTTTCCGGAAAGCATCTGCACCGCTTTGAAGAAGATAATCGCAAGGGTCCTTTCCTTCCGGGACAAAGGCCATCCGGATATCGATTTTTTCGGAGAGGCAGATTTCCAGTGCTCGTTCGGCCGCGGTTCGGCCGGCTGTATCGCTGTCAAACAGCAGAATGATTCGCTTGGCAAACCGGCGGAGCAAGTGGGCGTGCCCTTCTGTAAAACTGGTGCCGAGCGTGGCAACGACGTTTCGGATGCCGTGCTGATGAGCCATCATCACATCGGTGTATCCCTCGACGACAACAGCGGTTCCGGTTTCGACAATCGTGTGGCGGGCCTGATAGAGCCCGTAAAGGCAACGGCTCTTGTCAAAGAGAAGGGTGCTCGGCGAGTTCATGTATTTGGCGGGGTCATCCCCTAATGTGCGTCCGCCGAAGCCGATTACGCGACCACTGACATCCATAATTGGAAACATCAGCCGATTACGAAACTTATCGTAAAAACCGCCGGTGTCTTTGGGTACTGACAGGCCTGCAGAGACAAGCAGAGCCGGTTTTATTTTTGCATTGACTGCCTTGGCCGTCAGGTCATCCCAGCTGTCCAATGCCAGGCCGAGGTTCCATTCCCGAGCGGATTCTTTCGAGATTTTCCGATGGTCCAGATATTGGCGAGCGGAAGCTCCTTTTTCCGGGTGCCAGAGATTCTGCTGCCAAACCTGCATCGCCCATCGATTCATTTTGGCGATGAATTCTGTGCTGGGCTCATTCGCAGCGGATTGCTGCTTTTTCCAGGATGGATCCAAAGCAATCCCCGCCCGCTGGGCGAGCCGCTCAACGGCCTGCGGGAAAGTCAGATTTTCCCGCATCTGGACAAATTTGAGGACATCGCCGCCTGCCCCGCAGGCAAAGCATTTAAAAATCTGTTTGGCAGGGCTCACATAAAGACTCGGTCGATGGTCGCTATGAAATGGACATAGCCCCACCAGTTCCTTGCCTTTCTTATCAAGGCGAAGGTGTTCGGAGACCACATCGACAATGTCGTTGGCCTGCTGGATTCGGCTTATCAAACTGTAATCAAAAGAGCCAGCCAAATGCTTTCGTTCTTTCGAATTTCCAAAAAACTTTTCTATTAATAGAGATAAAAAAAACCGCTTCTTACCTAAAAAAGTTTTAAATTCCGGAGAAGCGGAAATGAAAAAGGCGTCCAAAAGAGAACAAATAAGTATAGTCAAGATGAAAGAAAAGTCAAGTCAAGATATCCCAAGTCCTTATTATTAATGGTGATAAGTTGTGTTATTTTCGTTTGGGACACCTGGCAAAAAGGAAATATAGCCCAAAACAAATATTTGTAGAATAAAGATAAAGGGGACATTTATTTGCATATATTCTGGAGGTCGTCGATGGTCAGCTCTTCTAAAGAAGAGACAACCCGTTCGGCTTTATCCTGAAGCTGTTCGGCCGGATAGGTATTGGTAACGGCGACACGATGCATTCCGGCGGCAGCGGCGGCGGCCAGCCCCCAATGAGAATCTTCAATGACAACACATTCGCCGGGCTGAATCGGCTGGGATTGCCTTTGGTTGAGTTTCTTGAGGGCCAGCAGGTATCCTTCGGGGTCCGGTTTGCCTTTCTTTACATCTTCGGCCGTCACAATGACTTCAAATGCAGGAAGCAGGCTGCTGCCGGCCAGCATTTGTTCGATATCTTCCCGAAGCGCCCCCGAACAGACGGCTCGTCGGATGTTGTGTGCTTTTAGATTTTCGATGAGTGTTTCCACCCCGTCGAGGATAGCAGTTTCCTCCCGTGCCAGCTGCTTGAACAGCTCGGCCTTTTGACGAGCCATCTGGTGAATCTGCTCCGGCGTCAGATTCATCCTGTAGTCTTCGGAGACGGCCTGAATGTTTTCAATGTCTGTGTATCCGAGATATTTTTGCCAGTGAACTTCTTTGGGGACGGAAACGCCGTATTTTTCGAAGACCTGATTGAGGGCCTTATAATGCAGAAACTCCGAGTCGGCGATGACGCCGTCAAAGTCAAAGATTACGGCTCTGAGCATCGTTCCGTATTCTCCCTGTTCACACTCCAGCCGGCCCTGCCGTCCTGCCCTGGCGCTGCTATCCGAGTTCAGGCACCGGCCCGGCCAGAACCTCGTATTCTTTGAACGTGGATTTGTCGCCGGAGCAGACTTCTTCGGCCCAGGCGCGGATTTTAGGAGCATTGCGGGTGATGTATCGCCGTGCCAGCATCCGCTTGCGTTCGGTCATCGGAACGGTTTTGCCGGAGCCGTTGGAGGCATCATCGGCGATGGGCACCTGCATCTGGACGCGGCTGGAAGCCTGTCCGCACAGCAGATAGCCGTTGATGAGGGCGATGGCGATATCCACCAGCTGTCTGCCGAACAAATCCATATAATCGACGCCGGCTTCCTTGACAAAAGCAACGGCCTTTGTCAGCTGCTGTGTGCCTTCGGCCAGCAGGGCCAGCAGGTCCTTGACAGAGTCGGCATAGGGCATCGCCGCCAGTTCGGCCAGATATTTTTCGCAGGCCCCGCCGCACACACCGCGAACCGCCGCAACAATCTGCAGCTGGCTGGTGCCTTCATAAATGGTGGTGATGCGGGCGTCGCGGGCCAGCCGTTCGCAGGCATAATCGCGCATGTACCCGCTTCCGCCGAGGACCTGAATCGTATCATACGTAACGCGGTTGCACATCTCGGAGCAGTAATATTTGCTCATCGGCGTCAGCATGGCCGCCACCCGCTTGATTGTACGCAGCTGCTGCTTGGCCTCTTTCTGGGCTTCGGGCGATTCGGTCGGATCTTCGCTGATTTTGGTCAGGCCGACCTCGTGGTCTACGATGCGGCTGGTTTCATAGAGCAAGGCGCGGCCTGCTTCAATCTGGGTTTTCATGTCGATGACCATATCCCGCACGGCGGGCAGTTTTTCGATGGGGCCGCCGAACTGTTTGCGGCTGTGGGCATAGTCGCGGGCGATGCGGTAGGCCGCCTCGGCAATGCCCATCGACTGGGCGGCGATGCCGATGCGGGCGCCGTTCATCAGGCTCATTACATACGTAACCAGTCCGCGCTGGCGTTCTCCGATGAGCCGGCAGGGCGTATTGTCAAAGAACAGCTCGCAGGTGGGCGAACCGTGAATGCCGAGCTTGTCTTCCAGCCGGCGGACCCGCACGGTGGGGCCTCGTTCGCAGAGGAACAGACTCAGACCCAGACCGCCGCTGCGGTCCGGTTCGGAGCGGGCCAGCACCAGCAGCACTTCACCGCAGCCGTTGGTGATAAACCGCTTGACTCCGTGCAGGTACCAGTTGCCCTGAGCATCCTGGAAGGCCCGCAGTTTGCAGGCCTGCAGGTCGGAACCCGCATCGGGCTCGGTTAGAACCATAGCGCCGGTCACTTTGCCGGCGGCGAACTGCGGCAGATACTGCCGTTTGATTTCTTCATCTGCGAAGAAGTTGATGGTCTCGGCGATGCCCTGCAGACCGAACAGGTTCATCAGGGATGCATCAGCCCGGGAGACGATTTCGATGGCCGCCGAGTACACCAGACTGGGGAAATTCAGTCCCCCGTATTCGTGCGGCAGCGTAAATCCCATCACATCGGCTTTGGCCAGGGCCTGGAGGGATTCGGCAATGCCGTCGGCGTATTTGACGGTGCCGTTTTCCAGCAGGGTGCTTCCCTGTCGGTCGATTCCCTCGCTGCGGGGGGCGATAAAGTCGGCGCTGAGCTGGCCGAGGGCGTCCAGAACGAGGTCATAATTGGTGACGGCCTCCTGAGCATTCGCCGGAGCCGTATCGAATTTGCCGGCAAAGCGAAAGCCCCGCTCCATAAAGTGGGCCAGCTCGCCCAAATCAATATGCTTCATCAGGAACTGAATGTCGTCATTATCTCGATAAAAATTGCCCATCTGTTCTTCCTCAAAACAGGCGTTGGTTGTTTCAATTTATACCTTTTCCCGGATGGCCTTAATCATCATCGGAACGACCTGATTCAAATCGCCGAGGATTTTGTAGTGGGCGATTTGAAAGATCGGGGCCTCCGGGTCGTTGTTAATCGCAATAATTTTCTGACTGCCGCTCATTCCGGCCTGGTGCTGAATGGCCCCGCTGATGCCGACGGCAATATACAGAACAGGGCGGACGGTTGTGCCGGTCTGTCCAACCTGATGGTCGCGGTCGATAAAGCCCAGATCCACTGCGGCTCGGGTAGCGGCGGGGGCTCCGCCCAGACAGTGGGCCAGGTCCCAGATGAGTTTGAAGTTTTCTTTGCTGCCGACTCCGGCGCCGCCGGCTACGATAATGCGGGAGGCCTTCAGATTGACCTTTTTGGGCTGGCGGTGTTCGGCCAGAATCTCCAGCATCAGGTCGTCCGGCAGCAGGGAGATGGTTTCCCGAACGATTTGGGCATTGCGGCGTCCGTCCGGTTCAGGCATGGGCATTACGCCTTCGCGAACGGTGGCCATCTGCGGCCAGCGGTCGTAGTTGATAATCGTGGCGATGATGTTGCCGCCGAAGGCCGGACGAATCTGCAGAAGCAGGTTCTCATAGACCTTGCCGGTGCTGGGGATTTCGTGACGTCCAATCTGCAAATCGGTGCAGTCAGCGGTCAGTCCCGCCTTCAGGGCGCTGGCCACACGCGGGGCCAGGTCGCGTCCGACCGGCGTAGCTCCGTAGAGCATAATCTGCGGCTTGTGTTTGTGAATCAGTTCATCCAGAACCTTGGCATAGGAGCTGGTCTGGTAGTGGTTCAGCAGGGGGTGTTCGGCCAGATAGACCTTGTCGGCGCCGTATTGACCGAGCCGAACGCAGAGGGGCTCGACGCGGTCTCCGAGCAGGACCGCCGCCAGCGGAACCTTCAGCTGGTCGGCCAGTTGACGTCCTTTGCTGAGCAGTTCAATGGAGGTGTCTTCGAGCGTGCCGGCATGCTGCTCGGCAAACACCCATACTTCACCCTGTTTGTTGACTTCTATCATCTCTGATTATCCTTGTTTGCTGAATCTGATTGATACGTCGATTTATCCGATGGTATGGTCCACGATGAGTTCGTGAATCATCGCCTCAATGGCTTCCTGGGTCGGCTCAACGGATTTGGTTTCCTTGGCGGTGAGCACGACACTCTGAATGCGATGGACTTTGGTGGGCGAGCCGTCGCGTCCGCACCATTTCAGGTCGGCGCCGAGGATGTCAAGGTCCCACTGGCGGATGAGCAGCCCTTTTTGCTCCAGCTGCTTGCAGACGGCCTCGACATCAATCGAGGGGTTCTGTTTGGCCATCGCTTCAATTTCGATACGGCAGCGTGCGGCTTTGTATTTCATCAGGCGCTTGGCCGCCGGGATTCTGGGCTCGTTGGCGGTGTCCACGACCGTCAGCAGCACCGGCAGTTTGGTTCGGACTTCCTGCCAGCCGTTTCCGATGCTTCGGCGGGCGGTGATGGTTTTGCCGTCCAGGTTGAGAATTTTTTCGGTGTAGGTAATCTGGGGAACTCCCAGTTTTTCCGCTACCTGAGGGCCGACCTGAGCGGTGTCGCCGTCAATGGCCTGCCGGCCGCACAGGACAATATCGGGGTTGAGTTTGCGGACGGCGCAGCTGAGGATATAGCTTGTGGCCAGCGTATCACTGGCGGCACAGCGTTTGTCCGTAATCAGGATAA
This sequence comes from Anaerohalosphaeraceae bacterium, assembly GCA_035378985.1. NCBI lineage: Bacteria > Pseudomonadati > Planctomycetota > Phycisphaerae > Sedimentisphaerales > Anaerohalosphaeraceae > Anaerohalosphaeraceae bacterium. The sequence goes on along the minus strand of DAOSUR010000001.1, from coordinate 522,122 downwards.
CGCCGTCGGCTCCGCGATAGAGGGATTGGCGGAGGATTTCGGCTGCGGCCGGAAGTCCCATCGTAATGACGGTGACTTTTCCGCCGTATTGTTCCTTAATTTGAAGGGCCATCTCGAGGGCATTGAGGTCTTCCGGATTGAAAATGGCCGGAAGGGCCGCTCGATTGACGGTACCATCTTCGTTCATCGCCTGGCCGGTGATTCGTTTTGTATCCGGCACTTGTTTTGCAAGGACTACACAATTGTACGCCACGGATTGTCTCCCTGAGCATGCAGTTGCTTTTTTCCGGTTATCAAAAGACAGGATAGTGTAGCCCCAAGTCTAAACAAGTCAACCAAAAAATCAGCCCGATATCAGGATATAAAGGCTCCGGATACGCCGAAACAGGAAAGGCACAAAAAAATCAAGAGGCGGGGGGTGCTTCCTAAATTAACAAATCCCGCTCAGATTGGTCATAACCAGATTATCGTCTTCAAAGCTGTGATGAAGGGCTCGCCGTTTCTTCAGTTCGCGTACGGCGGATTGGCGGAAAGTCTCATTCCCGAAAACAGCAATTAACAGAAGCATTTCCATGGATTCGTCGGACAGATTCAGAGGTTCGATGTTTTTCGGCCGCATATCCCTTCTTCCTTTTTGTTTTTCTTTTACTGCTTTATACGTCCTGTCTGTTAAAGGGTTATTAGAAAAGTATTTGGAAAAGGCGAAAAAGTGTTTTTTTAGGCGGGGAGATGCTTATAATTTCGGGCAGACATGATAAAGAAAGACGACCGTAAATTTCTGATTCAGGGTCTGCCGGTCTATTTTGTCCTGTTGGTGCTGATTGCCGGAATGGTTATCCTTTATCGGCAGAAACTATCCAGACACGGCAATGAACCGCTGGGGGATTTAATCAGCAAGAACCTGCGAGGGCTTCAGCCGCAATACCGGTCAATCGATGACGTTATCAACAATCGAAAGACCTGGGAGCCGGTTTTGCCGGACTGGCAGGGACGAGAAGTGCCCGATTTGACATTCTTCCTCCTGAACGGAGAATGCAGGCATCTTGCGGATTATCGCGGTCGGGAATGTATCGTGATTATAGGGGCGACATGGTTCCCGCCTTTTCGACTCCAGATTTCTCAGGTTTTGCAGGCCCTGAACTGGATGGAGGAAGAAAAGCCGACTGTGGTTGGCTTAATAGCAGAGTCTCCGGAGAGAATTGAGAAGTTCTCGAAGAAATTTACGCCTGAAGAAATACAAATAGGAAGGATAGAGAATCTGCCCGAGCCGTTTTCCCTGCCGGATGGATTCCCGTGTATCTTTTTTTTGGATGCTCAGGGTCGGCTGAAACTGGCGGCAATCGGTCTGATTCCGAGGGTTCAAGTGGAAGCCGTTTGCCGTCTTCCGCTGCCGGAGGAAAGAGAGCAGCTGAATTAGTTGGCGCAAAGAGCGGTTCGAATAATACGGGCTCTCAGGATGTCGCGATGGTCCGGGCTGAGGGCTCGTCCCGCCTGCATTTGCAGGTGTGCCGGCTGGATATGCAGGAATAATTCATTCACTTTCGAAATCGGAATGTCCGGGATGCGTCCGGTATGGATGCCGAGCCGCACGTGACTGAGAAGAATCAGCGCCTCCTGCGAACTGATCAGACGGGCACTGCGGAGGATGGCTAGAGAACGATGGATTTTGTCTTCGACGGCTTCCGGATTTTCCTCAAACAATCTTTGTCGAGCGGCCTGTTCGTATTCGATAATTTTCGGCACGATGTTGCGGGAGAAGTTCTGCACGATTTCCTGTTCGGTTACGCCTAAGGTGACCTGGTTGGACAGCTGATAGAAGTCGCCGACGGCTTCCGAACCCTCTCCGAAAAGACCACGGACGGCCAGATTGCAGTCGCGGGCGGCGTTGAAGAACTTTTCCGTCTGGCCGGTCATCTTCAGGCCCGGCAGATGAAGCATTACGGACACCCGGATGCCGGTTCCGAGGTTGGTCGGGCAGGCGGTCAGATAACCGTATCGAGGGTGAAAGGCGAATTGAACTTTTGTTTCGAGGTGGTTGTCCACCTGACTGATTTGCTCAAAGCATTTTTCCAGCTGCTGCCCGGCGGCGAAGACCTGCATCCGCAAGTGGTCTTCTTCGTTAATCATGGCAGAGAAGCTTTCGTTTCGGGCCACAACGACGCCGCGAGGGCCTTCTCCCCGGGCATGAGGGAGACTGATTAAATAGCGTTCCGCCAGCAGTTCTCGTTCGAGGGCCGAGGCCCCTTCAATATTGATAAAAAACAGCGGTTCCGGTGAGGGGACCGACAATAAGGCATTTTTAAGGGTGTCCAGGATTTCCTGCTGTCGCGGGGGCGTCAGACAGGGTTTGAATTCATAGCCGGCCAGATTGCGGGCCAGCCGGATTCGTGAGGAAATCACCACCTCGGAGGCCGGGCCGCCTTCCTGAAGCCAGGGACTGGGCTGTTTGGATAAGTCGCTTAAGTTCATTGGAGTTTCCGGATTTCATCGCGCAGACGCGCGGCGGTTTCGTATTGTTCACGACGAACAGCTTCCTCGAGTTTGCGCCGCAGCTGGGCGAGCCGCAGCTGTTTTTCCTGGACCTGGCCGGCGCTCGCCGGGACCTTGCCGCAATGTTCGGAGCGGTCATTTTGGGTCCGCAGTATCAGCGGAAGCAGGTTTTTCTCAAAGACGTCATAGTCCTGCGGACAGCCCAAGAGGGTTTCTTTGCTGAAACGCTGGAGGGTCATCCCGCAGTGGGGACAGGTTTTCTGTTCCTGCGGGCTTTGCGGAGTTCCCGCAGCTTCCGGCGGAACACTCAGCAGCGTCGAGAGCAGTTCGTTGAGGGGGATTTGGGTTTGAATTGCCAGCCCCTGTTTCTGGGCGCATGCCTGGCACAGATGCGTTTCCACTCGGTGTCCGTTGGTAATCTCCGTCAGATGAATCGTGGCTGTTTGCGTTTTGCAGTTCTGACAAAGCATATCAATTCCGTCCTTATTCCCGGCTTACTTTTATTATTCTTTTCTTCATCGGTCTTTTTTCGGACCTTCTGAAGGGTTAATCCTGCGCGTACCGTACGATACAACCCGGGGCTTCCGTAATCTCTACCCAGGCCAGTTTGCCGTGCGGCGGGATTTTCGGAGCCAGTCGGTCGAAAACAAACTTGGCCACCATTTCCGCCGTCGGATTCACAGAGGCAAACGCTCTGTGTTCCTCGAGCGGGCGGTCAGCCAAAGCCGCGACAATCTCACCCAGCAGGGCTTTCAGTTCATGAAAGTCGATTCCCATCTGAACCTTGTTCAGATGCGTACAGTGAACTGCTGCTCGTACCCGCCAAAGGTGCGAATGAAGGTCTTCTCGACCTCCGTCGGCCAACACCAGACCATGGGAGGCCCGAAACTCGGTTTCTGCTATTATTATATACACATCTTCAGGGTACTCAAGAATCAGAAAAAAACAAGAAAAACACGGCTGAGAGCGCAAAATTTGCTTTCAGAAGAAGTTAGACATCGGCCTGCGGATAAGCCGACTCGGAAAAGGCCAGGATTGGAAAGAAGACAAACGGCAGAAAAACCATCCCGAATCCGAAAAGGGTTCCCTTGCCGAAAGCTTTGGCCACGCTGACGGAAAGATAAAGGAAAAGAAAGAGGTTTAGAATCGAACCGACGAAGGGGATCATCGGGCTCAGGGCACAGAGAAATCCGAGCCATTCTGATTTTCCTCCGATGCGTGCAAAGACAATGGTGTTGTAAATTGGAACAAAGACAGCCCATCCCGGCTCGCCCGCTTTATTGAAGACAACCCACATCGAGATTAAGGTTGTCAAACCAATCAGCAAAAGGACAATGGCAATCGGACAATAATATTTTTCTTCAAACTCTTCGAATCTCTCAGAAAATGAACGTTCCTTTGCTGAGCTCGACGGGGAACTGATTGCATATTTCTTGACCGTATCGTTGAGGAGGGACAGCAATTCGTTTTGGTCGCTTTGACCTGCCGAGGCCAAAAGTGTATCATTCTCGTCGAAAATAGAGATTCCAAAGACAAATCGGTCCACAGAAATGGTTTCCTCTGTATTGTTCTCTATTTCAACAAATCCTATCCGGATTGTCCGTATTCTGTTTGAATCTGATATGGCCTTTGTTTTTGTGATAAAATAGGAAGCTCCGGGTTCGACCCGTGCCTTTTCTATCGCGGTTTCGAGGGAGGAGAACCGCCCGATATCCAGAGCATTGAGAAGAGAATCTAAATCTTGTTCCGACACTTGAATCTGGTCCGGGAACAAATAAATCAATTCTTTTACATCTTCCGATTTCCGATTAAGTTTGGTGATGATGGAACGGGAGAAATCAACGGCTTGCGGATAGTTTTGGGCGGGTGATGCAAGGTCTATCGGCTGATTTTGTGCGGCTTCTTGCGAAGATTTGTTTGTCGGCGGCGGAGGGAGCGGGGTGGGGGTACTTTTCTTGAGGGATGAAACCAGCCAAAATGCGATGGAAAAACCGATGATGCCGCCGAGGACTCCGGCAACAGCTTTGAAAAGGACAGATTTTTGTTTTTCAGGTTTTCTCGGCGTTGGAGAAGGTTCGGATTCAATCGGCGGCGGCTCGGAAAACACGGCGGAGGTTTCTTTAGGCGGTTTTTCCTCCAGAAGAATCAATTCCTGCTCGGCGGGCTTTGGAGTCGGCACCAAACAGGCATGTTTGCAGGCCGGACAAGTGAACTTTCTGCCGGCATAGCGGGAAGGAAGGCAGTAGCCCTGTCCGCACGAGCGGCAGGTGAAGCGAAGCATTTGACTGTCGGAAACCGCGTTTTCCTGCTCGGGAATTTGGGTGGGTTCTCGGCAGGTCGGACACGAAACCTGTCGGCCTGCCTGTTCAGCGGGGATTTGATACAAGGCCTTGCAGCGGCCGCAGATACAAATGATTGGTTTGGCGGATGTCCCCGGGAACGGCACGAGAATCTGTCCGCTGCAGGTTGGACAGAGGGCGGCCTGTCCGGCATAGTGGTTTTCCATCTGAAGGGCTGTTCGGCAATGAGGGCATTTGAAATGAATCATGGTCCCGTCCTGCCTCATTTTTTTTGGTTTATTACTGTAATCCGTTTCTGAAGATTTTTCTATGGATTTTTTGCTCTTTGGAAAAGCGGTGTCAAAACGGCCTTGAACTTCTCGAGGGGTTTTGGTACAATATGGATTCTTTATCTCGAATTTAAAGTCTCTATTGTGAGGGATTTATGGCAAAACTGGCGAAACTGGATGACATTGTATCACTGTGCAAGCGGCGGGGGTTTATCTTTCAATCCAGTGAAATCTACGGCGGTCTGGCCAGCTGCTATGACTACGGTCCGCTGGGGGTTGAATTGAAACGCAATATCCGCAATGCCTGGTGGAAGCATGTCGTCCAGATGCGGGACGATGTGGTGGGGCTGGATTGCTCCATCCTAATGCATCCGATGGTGTGGAAGGCCTCCGGTCATGCGGATAAGTTTGCGGATTTGGTGACGGTCTGCCGAAAATGCGGCACCCGTTCGCGTGTGGACCATCTGCAGGATCATCAGGGCAGCGTTGAGGAGCATACGGAACATATCGATATTGAAGCCGCCCAGAGCAAGGCGGCGGAGCTGTCCAGAAAGGTTTGCCCGGCCTGCGGCACGGTCGGCCAGTTTGGAGAGCCGATGGCGTTCCAGCTGATGTTTGAAACCCGGATGGGCGCCAATGTTGAAGATACGATGACGCTGTTTCTGCGGCCGGAAACGGCGCAGGGCATTTTTGTCAATTTCCGCAATGTTTTAGATTCGACCCGTGTGAAGATTCCGTTCGGGATTGCACAAATCGGCAAGAGCTTCCGCAACGAAGTGACGACCAAAGCGTTTATCTTCCGCACTCGTGAATTCGAACAGGCCGAACTGGAGTTTTTCTGCAAGCCGGGAACGGATGAGGAGTGGTTTGAGCACTGGAAGCAGGAGCGGTTCAACTGGTACATCAATCTGGGCATTCGAAAGGAAAATCTGCGTTTCCGGGAGCATGCCAAAGATGAACTGGCGCATTATGCCAAGGCGTGCGTGGACATTGAATACAAGTTTCCGTTCGGCTCGGGCGACTGGCAGGAGCTGGAGGGGATCGCCAACCGCACGGATTTTGACCTGCGGCAGCATCAGCGGGGCATCCGGACGATGAACGAATGGTACGACAAGAAGGGGGATTTGACGAAGATTACCCTGAAAGAGGAGGCGGAGGATTATCTGAAAGGGCCGCTGGCCTATTTCGATGAGGAAACGCGGGAGCGGTACATTCCGTATGTGATTGAACCGTCGGCAGGGATTGACCGCAGTATGCTGGCGTTTCTGGTGGATGCCTATGATGAGGAAGAGGTGCGGGGTGAACAGCGGAATCTGCTGCGGTTTCATCCGGCGCTGGCCCCGATTAAGGCGGGCATCTTCCCGCTGGTTAAGAAGGACGGAATGCCGGAAATTGCGATGAATATCTACCAGGATTTAAAGCGGTACTTCCCGGTCTTCTATGATGAAAAGGGAGCCATCGGACGCCGTTATCGCCGGCAGGATGAGGCGGGCACACCTTTCTGTGTGACAGTGGACGGCCAGACCAAAGAAGACAATACCGTTACGATTCGCCATCGCGACAGTATGGAGCAGGTCCGCGTGCCTCTGGACCAGGTGAAGAGTTATCTGCGGGACAAACTGGACCTGTAGCAGATGGACCGGGCGGAAACGGGCCGATGGAACTGGTGGATACTCATGCCCATCTGACGTATTCTCCGCTGTGGGAGGATTTGGAGAGTGTGCTGGCCCGCAGCCGGCAGGCGGGAGTGACCCGCTGGATTACCGTCGGCACCAGTCCGGAGGAAAACCGCCGGGCCGCGGCGTGTGCCGAACGAACGGAGGGGCTGTGGGCGGCGGTGGGGTATCATCCGCATCATGCCGATGAAATCTCTTCAGAGGATTTGGAGCTTCTTCGCCGGACAGCCGTCCATCCGCGTGTCGCCGCCATCGGAGAGACGGGGCTGGATTATCATTATCTTCATTCGTCGGCGGACAATCAGCGGCGGATTTTTCGGGCTCAGCTGGAGCTGGCGGCGGAGCTGAACAAACCGGTGATTGTTCATATTCGGCAGGCCTTTCCGGAGGCGATGGCCATTCTGGATTCGTACCAGTCCCGCCTGTCCCGTGTGGTGATTCACTGCTACAGCGGAAGCCCGACGGAGACCGAAGAAGTGCTCCGACGCGGATATTTTGTTTCCTTCACGGGGATTGTCACGTTCAAGAAGGCGGATTTGCTGCGTCAGTCGGCCCGGATGATGCCGCCGGAGCGGGTGATGATTGAGACCGATTGTCCTTATCTTTCGCCGGAGCCGGTTCGGCATGTTCAGCCCAATGAGCCGGCCTTGCTGGTTCATACGGCGGCCAAGCTGGCCGAGCTTTACGGGATGCCGATGGAGGAGTTTGCCCGGAAGATGACGGCCAACAGCATCGCGTTTTTCGGTCTGGCGCAGCGGGTTTAGCGTCTGCCGATTGCGATTCGGTCTTTTTGGGCCAGGTCTTTGTGAATTTCCACAGAGGCAAAGAGCCCGCTTTGTTCGAGCATTTGTTTGACGGCCGGTCCCTGTTCATAGCCGATTTCGAGCATGACAGCGCCGTCCGGTTTAAGGAACCGCCCGGCCTGTTCGAGGATTCGGCGGTAAAAGTCCAGCCCGTCCGGCCCGCCCCAGAGGGCCTGTTTCGGTTCATAATTTTTGACGTTGGGGGCCAGCTTTTCGTATTCGGCGTCGCTGACGTACGGCGGATTGGAGACAATCAGATCGAAGCAGGGGCCGTCGAGTTCCTCGATGAGCGGCTCGTACAGATTGCCGCACAGCAGCCGCACAGACGGCTCCAGATTGTACCGACGGATGTTTTCGGCGGCGACGGCCAGGGCGGCTTCGGAGATATCGACGGCGGTTATATGGAGGTCTTTGCAGTTTTTGGCCAGTGCGGCGGCGATGCAGCCGCAGCCCGTGCACAAATCGAGGGCCTGCCGGGGAGCGGGCCGCCTGCGGAGAAATTCCACGGCTTTTTCCACGAGCAGCTCCGTTTCCGGACGGGGAATCAGACAGTCCGGTGTGATTTTCAGGGACAGCGAGTAGAATTCGCACCGCCCGACCAGATAGGCGATGGGTTCGTGTTCGGCGGCCCGCTTGACCAGCTCCCGGAGCTGTCCCAGCTGGGGCTGCTGAACGACTCGGTCGTGAAGGGTGTACAGTTCAATCCGCTGCAGACCGAGCACATTACACAAAAGCAGTTCGGCGCTGAGCCGGGGACTGTCCAGCTGTTTTTGGGTAAAGTACGCCGTCATCCAGTTCAGCAGTTTTTGGATGGTCCAGATTTCCATTCTGTTCGTCTCTCGGAAGCCCTCGGAGTTCGAACCTGCCTCTTCGGATGATTATAAACCGGACCGGATGCGAGTGCACCTGTTTTTTATTCGACGGTGACGCTTTTGGCCAGATTGCGGGGCTTGTCCACGTCGTGTCCGCGCAGGACGGCGGCGTGATAAGCGAGCATCTGGAGAGGCACGACCGTCAGCATCGGCTGGAGCGGTTCGCAGGTTTCCGGAATGGGAATCAGGTAATCGGCATAGGGTTTGATTTGCTCATCGCCTTCGGTGGCCACGACGATGGTTTTTCCGCCGCGGGCGCGGACTTCTTCGATGTTGCCGATGATTTTTTCGTACTGCGAGCATCGGGTGGCGATAAAGACGGCGGGCATCTTGTCGGTAATCAGGGCGATGGGGCCGTGCTTCATCTCGGCGGCCGGAAGCCCTTCGGCGTGGATATAGCTGATTTCTTTGAGTTTCAGGGCGCCTTCGAGGGCGACCGGATAATTAAAGCCGCGTCCGAGGAAGAGCCAGTTTTCGCGGTCTTTGTTGGCGTCGGCGATTTGGCGAATGGCCTCGGACTGCCGGAGAATGCGTTTGATTTTCTGCGGGATGGAGGTGAGCTCCTGCAGGAGATTGTGCACGGTGTCGGTGCTCAGATGGCGGCGGCGGCCCAGTTCAATGGCCAGCATCGCCAGGACGGCGACCTGCGCGGTGAAGGCCTTGGTGCTGGCGACGCCGATTTCCGGCCCGACGCGAAGATACACGCCCGCATCGGTCAGCCGGGCGATGGAAGAGCCGACGACGTTGACGATGCCCAGCACGAGGGCGCCGCGTTCTTTGGCCTGTTCGACGGCGGCCAGCGTGTCGGCGGTTTCGCCGGACTGGCTGATGGCGATGACAATGGTTCCTTCTTCGAGGATAGGGTTGCGGTATCGGAATTCGCTGGCGTATTCGACCTCGGCAGGGATTCGAGCCAGCTGCTCAAAGAGGAATTCCCCGACGAGGGCGGCGTGCCAGGCGGTTCCGCAGGCGGTCAGGATAATGCGTTTAGCGCGGGTCAGTTCCCGCAGATAGTTGGAAACGCCGCCGAGGATGATGCGGCCGTTTTTGAGGTCCACGCGGCCGTTCAAACAGGTTTCCAGCGCTGTCGGCTGCTCGGCGATCTCCTTTTCCATGTAATGGCGGAACCCTTCCAGTTCGATTTGGTCTAGGGAGATTTCAATTTCTTTCAGTTCCTTCTGGACTTGCTCGTTGGAAAGGGTTTTGGTTTGGAAGCCGGCGGAGTCCACGATGACCATCTCGCCGTCGGCCAGATAAATGGCCTGGGTGGTATGCTTGACGATGGCGGCGGCGTCGGAGGCGATGAGAAACTCATTTTTTCCGACACCCAGAATCAGGGGGCTTCCTTTTTTGGCTCCAATGAGCACATCGGGGCAGTCGGCGCAGAGAATTGCCAGTCCGTAGGTGCCGTAGATTTCGCTGAGGGCCTGCTGGACAGCCCATTCAAACCGGTTGCAGCCGTGCGGGGCCAGCTGGCCGTTGCGGTTTTGGTTTCGTTGATAAAAATAGCCGATAAGGTTGGCGACAACCTCGGTGTCGGTTTCACTCTGGAAGGTGCAGCCCTCTTTAAGCAGCCATTTCTTGAGCGTGGCGTAGTTTTCGATAATGCCGTTGTGAACGACGGCGATTTTGCCGGTGCAGTCTACGTGCGGGTGGGCGTTGACCTGGTTGGGCCGCCCGTGCGTAGCCCAGCGGGTGTGACCGATGCCGACGGTAGCGGAGGATTGGCGGCCTGCCAGCAAATCCTCGAGATTGCTGATTCGCCCGGGGCTTTTGGTGACCTGAAACGTTCCGTTTTCAAGCAGGGCAATGCCGGCCGAGTCATATCCGCGATATTCGAGCCGTTTGAGCCCTTCAATCAGAATGGGCTGGGCCGGTTTGTTTCCAAAATAAGCCACAATTCCGCACATAGTTTTTCCTCAATTTTGAGCTGATTTGAGAAAATTATCGTCTAAAGAAACACGTCCGTAAAGCAGAAAATCCGGCTTTTTCAATACGTCGGCCGCATTTTGCGGGTGTAAATGCTTTGTAAAAAATGAGTTAAAAAAATGCTTGACAAGTTAGGATAGACTAACTATGTTAAGAATTCCTAATTTTTAAGGAAAAGCCGGTGGAAACAACGGAACACGAAAAACTGAGTGCTTCGCTGGAAGATTATCTGGAGGCGATTTTTAATCTTCTGTCGGCCAAGTCGGCGGCCCGCAGCAAGGATATTGCCGAACATCTGGGGGTCACGAGGGCTTCTGTGACCGGTGCGCTTCGTGCGCTGGCCCAGAAGGGGCTGATTGATTATGAGCCGTATGGAGTGGTTCGCCTCACGGAGGAGGGAGGACGGCAGGCACGTCGGGTGGTTCGGCGTCATCAGGTCCTGCATTCGTTTTTTACCGAAGTGCTCGGGCTGGAGGAGGGGCTTTCGCAGGAGGCGGCCTGCCGGGCGGAACATACGCTCGGCTCGGAGGTCATTGAGCGGCTGGTTGTGTTTATCGAGTTTTTGAGCCGTTCATCTCTGGAGGGGAAGGACTGGACGGCGGAGTTCAGAAAGTTTCGTCTTCAGGAGCAGAAGCAGAAAACCCAGAAAGCAGAGGAACAATAAATGGAATCTCCGGCGGAAAAATCGGTGCGGTTTCTTTCTCAGGTGCCGGCCGGACAAACGGTTCGGCTGGTACGAATTGCGGGCGGACACGCGCTGACGCTGCGGCTGGCCGGAATGGGGCTGGTGCCGAATGTCCCGCTGGAGGTGCTGCGGAATGATTTTCGCGGGCAGATTATTGTGCAGGTGAAGAATACCAAAATTGTGCTGGGGCGGGGGATGTCGGAAAAACTGGAAGTGGCGCCTTTGTAGAGAGAACGATGGACGCATCCGAAAAAAAGACGAAATGGCTGGCGGCGCTGGCGGGCAATCCGAACAGCGGAAAGACGACGGTATTCAATGCCCTGACGGGCACGCGTCAGCATACCGGAAACTATCCGGGCGTGACGGTGGAGAAAAAAGAGGGCATCTGTCGGATTGATGGGCGGACGCTGCGGATTGTGGACTTGCCCGGCGTATACAGTCTGACGGCGTACTCGATGGAAGAACTGGTGGCCCGGCATTTTCTGCTTCAGGAGAAGCCGGATGTGGTGGTGGACGTGGTGGATGCCTCCAATCTGGAGCGGCATTTGTATCTGGCGGTGCAGCTGATGGAGATGAAGGTGCCGCTGGTGCTGGCGTTTAATATGAGTGATGTGGCGCGGCAGCGGGGGCTGGAGTTTGATTTGGAGCAGCTCAGTGTCCTGCTGGGGGCTCCGATTGTGCCGCTGACGGCGACGAAGGGAGAGGGAATCGACGAACTCAAAAAGACAATCCTGCGCTGCGCCGAACAGGTGCGTCCGGTGCCGGCGGAGATTCGGTATGGACCGGAACTGGAGGAGGCGATCGGAAAGATTGAATCGGTGCTTGATGAGAACCATTCTCTTATCCGGTCATACGGGCGGCGGTGGACGGCGCTGAAGCTGCTTGAAGGCGACTCGGAAATTCAGGAACAGATTCGTTTGCCGCAGGTATCCGATGTGCTGCAGGAGATCCGCCGGCATCTGGCGGCGGTTTTTGGGGAGTCCCCGGAGGTGCTGATAGCGGAGCGCCGGTATGGGTTTATTTCCGGGGCCTGTCAGGAGACGGTCCGCCAGACGGTTCTGAAGCGGCGGGATTTCAGCGACCGGATGGATGCGGTTCTGACGCATCGGTATGCGGGGCTGCCGATTTTTGCCGTTCTGATGTACATTGTTTTTTACCTGACGTTTCAGGTTGGTGCCTGGCCGCAGAGCTGGCTGGAGGACGGATTTACGTATTTGGCGCAATTGATTGAGCGGTTTTGGCCGGAAGAGGTTTCCGAAGAAATCAAATCTCTGCTGATCGACGGGGTGATAGCGGGGGTGGGCGGGGTGGTGGTGTTTCTGCCGAATATTCTGCTGCTGTTTCTGGGGATTGCGTTTCTGGAAGACAGCGGGTATATGGCGCGGGCGGCGTTTATTATGGACCGCCTGATGCATCGAATCGGGCTGCACGGCAAGAGTTTTATTCCGATGCTGATTGGGTTCGGCTGTTCGGTGCCGGCGATTATGGCCACGCGGATTCTGGAGGAGCGGCGGACGCGGCTGGCGACGATGCTGGTGATTCCGCTGATGAGCTGCGGGGCCCGGATTACGATTTACGGACTTTTGATTCCGGCCTTCTTTCCGCCGGTGCTTCGCGGACCGATGATGTGGCTGATTTATCTGATTGGAATTGGGCTGGCGATTGTCTGCGTGCGGCTGCTTCGCAGCACGATTTTGAAAGGCGAGACCGTTCCCTTTGTGATGGAGCTGCCGCCGTATCGGCTGCCTACGCTCCAGGGGCTCCTGCTGCATATGTGGGACCGGGGCTGGCTGTATCTGCGAAAGGCGGGGACGGTGATCCTGGCCCTGTCGATTGTGATGTGGGCGGTGACGCGGTATCCGCGCCCTCCGCAGGAGTTCCTGACCGCGGAAGAGGACCAGGTGGAGCGTGTCGAGCTGGAGTATTCCCTGGCCGGCCGCATCGGCAAATGGATGGAGCCGGCGATACAACCGCTGGGGTTTGACTGGAAAATCGGCACGGCGATGATTGGGGCGGCTATGGCCAAAGAAGTGTTTGTCTCCCAGATGTCGATTGTTTACTCGCTCGGCAGCGAAGAGGATTTGGAACAATTGCAGAAGCGCATCCGGGAAGATTACAGCGTCCTCCAGGGGTTTTGCATTATGCTGTTCTGTCTGATTAGTACGCCCTGTGTCGCCACAGTGGCCGTCACACGCCGGGAAAGCGGGACATGGAGGTGGGCTCTTCTGCAATTCGGGGGACTGACGGCCCTGGCTTATCTTATTACTCTTCTTGTTTATCAGGGCGGACGGCTTGTCTCTTTTCTGACAGCTTAGGATTGTCCGGAATCAAGAAGCAAACAGCTCATTGGCCGTTCTTGAGCCAGTTGTCGGTCAGAATCATCAGGTCCAGGGTGTCCACAAACCAGTCTTTGTTCAGGTCAGCCTGAGGGCAGGGGCAGTTGGGGTCAATCAGATTGGGGTCATAGACGGTTTCGGGCGGGATGGTCATGCCTGGATAATCGGGTTTGGGCAGGAAAGTGTTGGGGTCGAAGGCGTTCGGGTCCGGACACCAGCTCAGCCATGCCTGAGAGAGGATTTGGAAATCCTCCGCATCAACGGAGCAGTCGTGGTTGATGTCGCCGGGCTGGACAGTACAGACGGACAATCCATCCACCGCCAGATAACTTTTGTAGATTGTGTCCAGCTGGTCACGTACGGTACAGATGAGCCGATAGGTTCCGGCGGTTTCTTCTGTGAAGTCGTACTGGAATGGAATCCAGGTGTTTGTGGATTGGAAATCCCCGACTTGCATTACATCGCAGTAAGCCAGCACAATTTCGGAGGGCAGGCCGCTGTTCGGGTCCTCCGGCATCAAATAGATTTTGCCGTAATCGTTGTACTGCAGAAAATCGCACGTGCCGAAAAAGTAGGCACCGGACAGCCGCTGACCCGGCAGAAAAGTCACTGTTTGGGAGATTGTGGAATGGATGATGGCAGGGTCCGACTCATCTCCAAGGTCGCCTGTGGATAAGACAACAAACCGTCGGCCCTCATATGGTTCGGGAAGGGTCCAATGGACTTCCCGTTTGCTGCGGTCATACTGCGGATTGGGCACCAAATAGCGGTGCAGCCCTGCATAGCAGTCTCGGTAGGGATTATCAACAGCCCGAGCCCAGCCCCACGGAGGGATAAACCACTCGGTCGTATTGGGATCAGGGATCTCAAAGCCGCCGTTCAGGATACCCCCCCAAATTGTACAGCCGAGCCAGAAAAAATAACTTATCCTTACAATGGGCGTCATTTTTCCTACACCAAAGCCCTGCGAATATTTGTTTTTTTCATTGTACCAAAAACAAATGTGCAAATCAATACTCCTGTAAACATTCCGGAGTTTGTCTGTCTTTCATTTATGAATTGTCGGCTGTCAAACGGTCTTTATTGCGTCTTCTACGGCAAAACTCTGTTTTTCGTGCATAAAAATTGAAGAGAAAAAACCGAAAGATTCTTATCGGTCTTTCGGATAGACGTTGTTCCGGACCATCTTTTTCGGTATAATGAGAATCAGAAAACGGATTCCATTTGTTGGATTTCCTGAATGGTCATTTCAGTGATAGAAAGGAGCGGACGATGTTTGAGACACTTGATAAGTTATTTCTGGCAGGGCTGGGTGCAATGACGATGACGAGGGAGCGGGCCGAGGCTATCTTCGAGGAATATGTCCAGAAAGGGAAGGCCAAACGAGAGGAGAAGAGCGGCTTTGTCAAAGAGATTCTCGAACTGGCGGCCAAAAGCCGTGCAGATTTGGAAAAAATCATTTCAGAACAGCTTCACAAGGTTCTGACACAGATGCCTTTGGCGACGAAAGAAGACCTCAAGCGTCTGGAAGAGAAAATCGACCAGCTGCTCAAGAAGTAAGAAGGAGAAACCGTTTTGCGGGGTTTGTTTTACCGAGTTAAGAGAACCGCCGCTCATCTGGCGCGGTATCGGCATATTATGTCTGTGCTGATTAAGTACGGCTTTGAGGAAGCTGCCGGTATTGTTGCGCGCCGTTTTCGAGTGGGGCTGGGTTCGAAAGGATTTCCGACGGCTCGGCGGGAAGAGCTGGCCCAGACCTCTCCTGCACGCCGGATTCGCCTGGCGATGGAGGAGCTGGGGCCGACGTTTATCAAGCTGGGGCAGCTGCTCAGCACGCGTCCGGACCTGATTCCGACGGAGCTGGTGGATGAGCTGGAGCGGCTGCAGGACCAGGTAACGCCGGAACGGCCGGAGACGATTCGACAGGAAGTTCGGCAGCAGTTAGGCGCCTATCCGGAGGAATTGTTCGAGACCTTTGAGCCGGAACCGATTGCGGCGGCCAGCATTGCTCAGGTGCATCGCGTCCGGCTTAAAGACGGCCGACCGGCGGCGATGAAAATCCGCCGGCCCGGCATTGTTCGGGTGATCCGAACGGAGCTGGAGATACTGGAGGATTTGGCGGCGCTGCTGAAAGGACGGCTGCGGAACGGGCAGACCGTTGACCCGCAGCGGATGGTTCGCGAGTTTGCCCAGGCGGTGCTCAAAGAGGTGGATTTGTCCCGCGAACGAAAAAATCTTCAGCGCTTCCGGCAGAACTTTGCCGATGACCCGACGGTGCACGTGCCGGAGGTCTTTGAGGAATACTGCTCCGAGGGCATCCTGACGATGGAGTTTATTGAGGGCATCAAACCCTCTCAAGTCGAGCGGCTGCAGGCGGAAGGATACGACACGAAGGAAATTGCCCGTCGCGGGGCGGATTTTGTGCTCAAGCAGGTGTTTGATTTCGGGTTTTTCCACACGGACCCGCATCCGGGGAATTTCTTTGTGATGAAGGGCAACGTGCTGGCCCCGCTGGATTTCGGGCAGGTGGGGCGGCTGAGCCGTCCGGACCGCCAATTGATGCAGGCGATTGTGTTGTCTATCGTCAGCGGCGATGTAACGCGTGTTCTGCAGGGGCTGGAGCGTTCGGAAATGCTCGATGAGCAGACCGATCTGCTGGACCTGCGGCGGGACTTGGAGGAACTGCTGGATACCTATTCGCATCTTCCGCTGAAGGATATTCCGTTTCAGGAGGCCATCGGGCGAGGCTTTGAGATTATCCGGTCGCATCATATTCAGCCGCCGCGTGATTTTACGCTGATGCTCAAGTGTCTGATGACCATTGAATCCTTTGCGACGGGACTGGACCCGGAGTTTCAGATTATTGAACATCTGAAACCGTATGCCAAGCGGTTTATGCTCGAATCCGTCAAACCCAGCGGAATTCTCCGTCAGCTGGGCAAGGCCGCACAGGGGGCGGGCGAGCTGGCGGGCCGATTTCCGGAGGATGCGGCGGCCATTTTAAGCAAAATCCGCCGCGGGCAGTTTCGGATTCATATTCATCATGAACATCTGGAGCAGCTGGAGCGGACACTGGACAACAGCTCCAATCGGATGTCGTTTGCCATTATTATTGCGGCCCTGCTGATCGGCTCCAGTCTGCTGGTGGCTCAGGAGGGGACCGTGCTGGGGCTGATGTCGCTGGAGGCCCTGGGAGTAATTGGGTATCTGACAGCGGCGGCCATCGGCATCTGGCTTTTGATTTCCATTCTTCGCGGCCGGCGTTTTTGACAAACCGGCACCTTGTGCGGTTCGTAGAAAACAAAACAGACCGGAAAGGACGGTCGAAATGGAAACACGGCGGCACAATGCGTTTACGCTTATCGAACTGCTGGTGGTGCTTGCGATTTTAGGCCTGCTGGTTGGTGTGCTTCTGCCGGCTTTGCGTCAGGCCCGGGAGGCGGGGCGGTCGATTGTCTGCCGGTCGCTGATGAAAAATTATACGTTTGCTCTTTATGGGTATTTTACGGAAACACGAGACCTGCTGCCGATTTCGGTGCAGGACCCGATTATGCGGCCGTGGTTTACGCTGGATGAGTTTCGCGGCCGAATCGGGCTGCCGTTTTTGACGGAGGAATACAAAATCCGCCGTTTTCCGCAGAATATCCAGGAATATAAACCGTCGTATGAGAAGAAATATATCTGTCCTTCTGCCTCGTTTGCCCTAAAGAATCCGGAGGAAGGGCTGTATGCGATGGACCGCAGCTACGGGCTGAACGCCCATGTGTATTATTTTCAGGATTCCATCCGGGAGCGGCTGCTGCGTCAAAGCGGGCGGATTCTGTGTATGGCCGACGCCCTGGACTGGTGGTTTAATTGGTGGGGGTGTGATAAATACACAGAAACCGGAGAGGAATGGTTGGGTTTTGAGACATACGGGACGGCGGCGTTCCGTCACAGCCGCCAGAGGGCCAATGTGAGCTTTTGGGATGGGCATTGTGCGGCAATGACCGTAGAGGAGCTTAAGCAGAATCTGGACGAGTGGATGCGTCTGGCGGAAAGGCAGAGCCGCTGAAGGCCGGTGTTGTATTTAGCGGGCAGATTTGCTACAATATAAGAAGCATCTTTGACAAGTGAATCGGGGGCGAAAGGAATCGACCGGACAGGTAGAAGGTTCGGCTGCATGTGCAGGATAGCGGTTGGCCTGCCTAATCATCCGCTGCAAAAGATAACTGGCAACTACCAGTATGCAATGGCTGCGTAATTAACGCAGCCCGTTCCGTTGGTCCTGCCCGCGGGACTGACGCGAACGCCGCTCAGCGGGCTGGCTGACGGGCTCCGTTCACGGTCCGACAGCGAGACAGCAGTGAACTGGCGAGAGCGGAAGCCGGTCGTTTGGCGTCCGCTCGAGCGAGACCCAAACAGACGACTAAACATGTAGATGCCGGACTGGAAATGTCTCGGGACGGGGGTTCGAATCCCCCCGCCTCCAGTCTTCGTTCGCTGCTTGTCAGAGAACGAAGACAGTCGCGGCGGAGTCCGTCAGGACGAAGCCGGACATGTAACTGAATAAGGTCCCGCAGCGAACTACGACTCGGCAGGCCGGTGTGAAATTTTATTATGTATATATATTGCAATCGCAGAGCGTACCTGAGCGATTTTACACAGGTATCACAGAGAATCTGCAGGCCCGCTTAAAAGCTCACAATCAAAAGAAATGTGAACATACCTCTAAATATATCCCCTGGATGATAAAAACAGCGATAGCATTCTCTGACGAGCAGAAAGCCCTTCAATTTGAAAAATATCTGAAGACATCTTCCGGCAGAGCCTTCGCAAAAAAACGTTTCTAAACATCGAACGCCGTTCTATAGACTTTTTGATTCCCATCTTCCCTTTGCCGTCAGCGGTCGTGTCGGGGGCTGTACTGTCTGCAGAACGCCAGGGGAGAGATGCCTCTGGATTTTCGGAAGAATCGGGCGATATGGCTGGGGTTTGAAAAGCCGACCGACAAGGCGATTTCCTCGATGGACAAATCGGTATGAATCAGCAGGTCGGCGATTCGGTCGGCACAGACCCGTCTGATTTCCTGAGCCACGGAGCAGCCCACGGCTTTTTTGAACCGCTTCTGCAGGGCGTTTACAGACAAGTGTACGTGGGCGGCTACATCGGAGACCTGAAGCCGTCCCGTTGAATGGTGGCGGAGAAAGGTCATGGCTTTGGCGATTTCATAATCTTCAATCGCGGTAAAGTCGGTAGACTGGCGGGGGATGACGGCAGTCGGCTCAATAAAAACCGTTTGGTCCTGCGGAAGGACCTGTCCGTTCATCATCCGATCCAGAAGAGCGGCGGCTTCAAACCCCGCCTTTCTGTAGTCGAGGGACACACTGGAGATGCGGGGGATTTGGGTCTCGCAGATTGTCCGGTTGTTGTTGACACCCAGAACAGCAATCTGCTGCGGGACCAGAAGGTCAGCAATCCGGCAGGCGGTTAAGATATCAACAGCCAGCGTGTCGTCACCGGCCAATACAGCTGCGGGCTTGCGGAGAGATTTCAGCCAGTCAGCCAAAATCAGCAGCTCCCTGTTCCAGGAGGTAAGATTGCTGGGTCTGGGTCTGACCAGAACGCGGATGTCAAAGCCGGATTCCCGAATGGATTTGGCGAAGCTTTCAGCCCGCTCCTGCATCGGCACATGAGCGGTGCAGATATAAGAGGCGAAGTGCTTAAACCCGAGCTTCAGGAGATGCTCGGCGGCCATTTTGCCGATGCGCTCTCCGTTGCCGACGATGGCGGGCCGACCCGGCAGCCGCGGCTTAACATTTCGATGGAGAATCGTCGGGATGGAAAGCCGGAGAATTCTGCCGAGGTTTTTTCGGGAATTGGGGACAATCAGGCCGTCGGGACGAATTTGTTTGAGCCATCGATAGATTTCCTCCTCATCGGTCTCAAACTGAAGCAGCAGCGGGGAGTACAGAAGCCATCGCCGATGGACCGAGGCATATTCAACGACCCCGTCCCAGAGTCCTCGATCTTCGCTCGGAGCGTATAAGAATACAACCTTCTTAAAAGGGTCCGCCATAGTTTCCGTCTTTTTGTTGAGTTTTCCAGTCTCTGAGAACAATACCCTTGCGGCGAGGGTCTGTCAAAGGGGTTTTGGGGTCCGAGGTGGCCGGCACAAAATGGCGAAAAAGACGGTTCGTTTTGGAGTGGTTTGATGAAGGCAGTTTCGTTAGAATCATTTTATTAGTCCGTTTCAAAGACTGTTTGGCTGGAGCATTCAGTGAATCCTGATACGGCAGGAGCAGCGATGAAGAATGTGCAGGAAACAGGGAAGCTCTTAAGGGGAATCATCCCGCCGATGGTGACTCCGCTTCGAAGCCGGAAGGAAATTGACCCGGACGGTCTGACCCGACTGGTTGAACATATCCTGGCAGGCGGTGTGCACGGGCTGTTTGTGCTGGGTACGACCGGGGAAGGGCCCTATCTGTCTTCTGCGCTGCGGGCGGATTTGGTTCGGCGGGTTTGCAGGCAGGTGAACCGGCGTGTTCCGGTTTTCGTGGGCATTACGGATACGGTCTTTTCAGAATCCGTTGCCCTGGCACATACCGCCGCCGAATGCGGTGCCGATGCCGTTGTGACGGCTCCTCCGTATTATCTGCCGCTGGGACAGGAGGAGCTGATTGGGTATGTGGAGCGTCTTGTTTCGCAAGTGCCCCTGCCGGTGGTTCTGTACAATATTCCCCTCTGTACAAAGATAAGAATAGAACCTCAAACCGTGCGCCGACTTGGGGAACTGCCCGGTGTCATCGGCATAAAAGACAGTTCCGCCGATATGCTGTATTTTCAAAAAATAAAACAGCTGTTCAGCGAAAATCCGGATTTCAAAATCCTGATGGGCACTGAGGAGCTGCTGGCGGAATCCCTTCTGCTGGGGGCTGACGGCGGAGTCTGCGGGGGAGCCAACCTGTTTCCCCGGCTGTATGTGGATTTATATGATGCTGCCGCGTCCTCTGATGTCCGGAAGGTTCAGGAACTGCATCTGTTGATTATGAAACTGAGCACGGAGGTTTACAGTGTCGGCCAGTCCAGCTCGGGAATCTTGCGAGGAATCAAATGTGCCTTGAGCCTCATGGGGATTTGCAGCGACCTGCCGGCGGAACCGTTTGGCTGTTTTACGGAGCCCCAGCGGGAGAAGATACGCAAGTTTCTGATTGAATGGCGGAAGGTTTATGCGTTTGCGGACGGCCGCTGAGGGGCATCTATAGGTTTTTCGGGACCGTCAAGAACAAAGGCACAAGGACGGCAAAATGGGAAAGTTCAGTGCGTTTGACCTGGTAGTCCTGATTCTTTATTTTGTCGGGACATTGGGCGTCGGTGTTTTCTTTTACCGAAAGAGCCGGTCCACAGAGGGATTTGTGGCCGGGCACCATTCGCTTCCGGGCTGGCTGACCGGCCTGTCTATTTTTGCCACGTATCTGAGCAGCATCAGCTTTATCGGCATTCCCGGCAAGGCGTATGCGGACAACTGGAGTTTTTTTACGTTCAGTCTGTCGCTGCCGATTGCGGTTTTTATTGCTTATCATTATTTCGTTCCCTATTATCGGCGGAGAGCTGAATCCATTTCCGCCTATGAGGAACTGGAGCGGAGGTTCGGCTATTGGGCCCGGCTGTACGCCAATCTCTGCTTTCTGACGACGCAGATTGCCCGGATGGGTGCTGTACTGTACCTGACGGCTGTGCCGATGCAGATTCTGCTCGGATGGGATATCAAAGCGATTATCTTTCTTCTCGGGATTTCCGTGACCGTCTATACGCTGATGGGGGGGATTACGGCGGTGATTTGGACGGATGCAATTCAGAGTTTCATTCTCATCGGCGGGGCTCTGGTCTGCACCCTTGTGATGCTTTTTTCCGTGTCGGGCGGTCCCGCTCAACTGCTGTCAACGGCCCTGGCGGAGGGGAAGTTTTCCCTCGGCAGTTTCGGGCCTTCCCTGCGGGAGGAGACGTTTTGGGTGGTTCTGCTTTTCGGCATTGTGCTGAATCTGCAGAACTTCGGCATCGACCAGAACTATGTCCAGCGGTACAAATCCTCCAAAAACGACCGGGAGGCGGGCAAGAGTCTGCTGCTGGGCGGCCTGCTGTATATTCCGGTATCGGCAATGTTTTTTCTGATTGGCTCGCTCCTGTTTGCCTACTATAAGATCAAGGCCGCAGAGATTCCGCAGGCCATTGCGGCCAAGCCGGACTATATCTTTCCTTACTACATTGTTCAGACCCTGCCGGCGGGGCTGAGGGGGCTTTTGATTGCGGCGATTTTTGCGGCGGCGATGAGCACCGTTTCGACGAGTTTAAATTCGGCGGCCACCCTGATTATGTCAGATTTCTTTCGACGATTCAAGGCGGATGCGACGGACCGGCAGTGTCTGAACGTTCTCTATTGGGCCACCGGCTTCTTCGGCCTGGTCGGCATCTTGGCGGCCTTCGTGATGAGCCGATTCGGCGAAGGATTCAAAACGTGGCAGACGCTGGCAGGCATTTTCAGCGGGGGCATGCTCGGGCTGTTTCTTCTGGGCTTGCTGTCCAGAAGGGCGGGGAATGCGGCAGGCGGAATCGCAACGGCGCTGGGAATCCTTCTGATTCTCTGGATGACGGTTTCCAAAATGTTCCCGGCCTTTTTCGGGCGTTTCAGCTATTCGTGGAACGATTTTCTGATTCCGGTGATTGGCACGGCAGCGATTCTTCTGACAGGTCTTGCCCTCAGCCGGGTCAAAGGAGCAAATGAAAAAGCACCTTGTCCGGAGGGACAAGGTGCTTGAAAAGACGAACAATTAATGCGTCCGGCGTTTTTTGGCGGCCGTCAGAAGACCGCTGAAAGCAAGCAGCAGAAGCGATGTTGGTTCAGGAACCGCGATAATTTGCGGTCCGCGTCCGCTTTCGGCGGTGTAAATTGCGCCGCCTGTATCTCGAGAACCGCACAGAACAAACGTTGTGTAAGTTCGTCCAGCCGCAAGGTCGTCGAGCAGGTGATTCAGCACGTCAAATTGTTTGATGCCGGGTGTTCCTTCCACCGTTCCGGAGTTAAAGAGATAATACTCAATCGAGACAACGGCCGCCGCGGGGCCGAGATTATCCGCAACAACATCGCCGGTCAGGTTCATGGTGCCTGTATCGACCCACCGAAGTCCAGCCGAACCATACCAGTAGCCGGTATCAAATCCTAATGATTCCACTTCCAGAATGGCGCTTGTGATTGTCTGGCCGGACAAGGCGGCTATCGGAATTTCAAAGATGGAAATGGTGTAATCGTTTCCATAGCTGCCGCCCATAGACAGGCCAACGCCCATTTCATTGGTTCCGATTGTGTAGCCGTAGGGGCCATATTTGCTGTTCCAGGCATACATCGCATCACCGGATGGAGAGGTGCGAAGGGTGATGGCTCCGAACGAAATACTGCATAGACAAGTTGATAAAAGCACAAAGACACTCCACCCTTTTTTCCACATAAGAAAACCTTTCTGATTTACAGGATTAAAGAAAGTTACCAGGAAATGTTAGATTTCGTTGTGAGGTCCGCCCCCATCGTTTATCTATATTTCCTCTTTTTTGGTTTCTAATTTTGCCTATGTTAACAAAAATATCTTTTTGAGTCAAGGATTTAATTCGAATTTTTTGGAATTGGAGACGATTCCGACCTGCCTGTCGGGGTCATTGTGATAGGTTTGATAGCCCCGTCGGACTCGTATTCCACAAGGTCTGCGGCGATTTTTCGGCTGCCGGAGTAGGGGCCGTCTCCTTCGACGTTTTCCCAGCGATGATAAAAGATGTACCAGCGGTCTTTGGGCGGTACATAAACAAAAGAATGATGGCCGGGACCTTTATAGCGGTCGCTGCTGACAAGGATTGGTCCTTTGTAGTCCCAGGGACCGAGAGGGCTTTTTGAGACGGCATAATGGACCGAATAGGAGCTATGCCGCCAGCTGCCGTGGCTGTAGGAAAGATAATACAGGCCGTTTCGATAATGGATAAAGACGCCTTCGGTAAAATTCGGCGGAGTCTGCACCGGGATTTCCTGTTTGAGCCCGAGCAGGTCATCCGTCAATTCAAAAACCCTCAGGGTGGAACCGGCGCTGCCGCCTGCATAAAGATAATATTTTCCGGATAGGGGGTCTTGAAAGACCATTGGGTCAATCGCTTCGAAATTGGGGTCATTGTGGTCGGACAGCAGGGGCCGCCCGGAATCCGTGAAAGGTCCCAGCGGGCTTTGGCCGAACGCAACCCCGATGTGGGAGGGTTTGGGGCCGAGCGAATAGTAAAAATAAAAGGTGCCGTTTTTTTCGATGAGACAGGGGGCCCAGCCGCTTTTGCGTTCTGTAAGCCATTCGATTCGGCTGACAATGAAAATCGGTCCGTGCCGCTGCCAGTCAAGCAAGTCTTCGGAGGAATAGGCATAAAAGCGTCCCCGTGCGGAAGTGGGGTAAAGGTAAAGGCGGTCTTCCAGCCAAATGGCGTGCGGGTCCGCCCCGTCGAAGAGCGGGTTTTCCGCCAGGGCCGCCGCCGGCACGCAGGAAAGAATGGTGAGGAGGACTATCCGTTTCACAGACACTTCTTATTGAGCGGGCTGAACGCCTTCGGTGGTCATAAGGACTCGTTTGAGCGTGCCGTCCGGGTTGTAATAAAGATAATCAATACACACGGAACGGCGGAAACTGCCTCCATTCGGCTGAATGCCGCCGGTGTGGTAGATGAAGTAGTGTTTGCCTTTGTATTCGATGATGGCCTGGTGATTGGTATTGCAGTTGCCTGCCAGTTCATTCAGAATGCCCTTAAACTCCCACGGCCCGGTAATGCTTTTGCTCATCGCATAGGCGGTCTTTTCCGGGAATTGATAGGCATAGGACAAGTAATACCAGCCGCCATGTTTGTGAATCCAGGGGGCTTCCGTGAAATGAGGCAGACTGTCAATTGTGTGGATAGGACCGTCCAGTTCAATCATGTTGGGCTTGAGTTTAACCCAGCGGCATTTCGTATTGCCCCAAAACAGGTATGCCTGGCCGTCCTCATCGATAAAGACGGTCGGGTCGATGTCATCCCAGGAGATGCTCACGTCTGTGGTCATATCGTTGGTAATCAGGGCTGAACCGCGGGCATCTTTGAAGGGGCCGGTGGGGCTGTCCGAAACGGCTACGCCGATGGCCTTGCCGGGGATGGTTTTGTGGGAGACGGCGACGTACCAATAAAATTTGCCGTCGCGGTGGACGATCTGCGAAGCCCAGGCATCATCCTGCGCCCATTGGAAATCGCTCACCCGCAGGGGGACCGGATGTTCGGTCCAGTGAACCATGTCGGTGGAGGAAAAGCACAGCCATTCATGCATGACATAGCGGTTTTGCCGGTCGGGGCATTCGTCGTGGCCGGTGTATAGATAGACTGTGTCGTTATAAACCATTGCTGCCGGGTCAGCGGTGAATTTGTGCGTGATAACGGGATTGTCCGCGAGGGCGGCAATTCCGGACAGAAAGGCAAAAAGAACAGCAGCGGCTGAATTTTGACCGGCTTTGATGTGATGCATAAAAACCTCCGATTTCGAGTTCCCTTTCATTTTTGACCGGCATCGTAGCCGCAGAACGGTTTTCTGTCAAACAATCACATAGTTTGGAGCAATAGGCTAAAAGGGGTTTTGGTAAGATTTTTCTCCACGCTTTTACATCCATTTTTGGTATAATAACATATCATCGTTGAAGTCATCTTAGAGCTGCGGGGTAAAGAGAACAGCATCGTTTCCGCTTCCTTGTATTGCCAATAAATGACATACAATGTCGTGTTATAATGATTTTTTAAAAAAGTACCGTTTTTTGTTTTCTTTTCTGTCTAAATTTTGATTTCTGAGGGCACTACTTGAGGAAGGGTTAAGATGTAGGTACGCTTAATAGTGGACAAAAAAGACCAATATAAATCAGATGAATTTTTGAACCTGCTGATGCAGAAGCAGATGCGGATTTACGCTTTTATTCTCAGCGTGGTCCGCAACTTCGAAGATGCAGATGACATCCTGCAGGAAACGGTTCATACGATGTGGCAGAAATATGAAGACTGCCGGCCGATCGAGGATTTTGTGGCCTGGGGAATTCAGGTGGCCTATTACAAGATTCTCGAATACCGCAAGAAGAAAGAGCGGAATGTGCATGTGGATCTGCACAGCGGGCTGTTTGACCAGCTGATGGCGGCCACTCGAACACTGGATAAGGAGGGCGAGGAGGTGCTGGAGAAACTCAAACGGTGCCTCAAACAGCTCAGTCCCCGCGGCCGACGGTTTATCGAACTTCGCTATTATCAGGACCTCAAGCCCAAACAGATTGCCGTGCTGCTGGGGCTTTCCGTCCTGAATGTGTATAAAATTTTAAGCCGGATTCACAGCCAGTTGGTGCAGTGTGTCCGGATGCATCCATAGAACGGGGACAGCGGATGGACGAAGTGCAGCGTCAGGAACTGGATTTGCTTTTGTATCAGATGCTTGAAAATGAAGCATCCTCCGAGCAGATTGCGCATCTGAATACCATTCTGTCGGAGGATGCCGAAGCCCTGCGCTACGCGATGGATTTTTACCTGGTGGCCTCGGCGCTTCGCAAGAGCACCGTGATTCCGTCGGCGTCGCTGGGGACGGCGAATGAGATTGATGAGCAGTTCCATCTGCTGAAGTTGTTTGCAGAAGAGGAGCGAGTGGCTCCTTCGATTGAGCTGCCGGAGGAAGAAGAGGAGCCGGCAGCGGAACCGGTTCGCCGGACGGCTGCATCGCGTCCGGACCGGCAGAAGGCGGCGCTGTGGGGCCTGGTGGCCTCTATGGCGGCACTGGTGGTCTTTTTTGCCTCCATCAAGTTCCTGCCGGAACGGGAACCGGTGGCGTTTGTGACGGAGGCCGTCGAGCCCAGGTGGCAGAATGGAGAAGAAGGACTGAAGGTTCAGGATTTGCTCTACAATACCGATGAGCCCAGAATTCTTCGGTCGGGAACACTGGAAGTTGAGTTTTATTCCGGTGCGCGGGCGGTTATTGAGGGACCGGCCGAGTTTGTCTGCAAATCCGACAATATGCTTTCGCTGGCGTACGGGCGGGTGTATGCCCGGGTGCCGGATTATGCATCCGGTTTCACGGTGCTGGCCAACGGAATGCGGATTGTGGATTTGGGTACGGAGTTCGGCGTTCAGGCCAATGTGGATTGTTCCGTCGAACTGCACGTAACCAAAGGAAAAACCTCGCTCGTAACGGGCCGGGGGGAGCAGGATGTTTATTCCGTGCAGGCCGGCCAGGCCCGCCGAGTCCGCGACGGCGGTGCAACCGTGGAGGAAATTGCTCTCAAAGAGGCCGGTTTTGCCCAGCGGATTGACACCAAAACCCAGATGGTCTGGAAAGGGCAAAAAACCCTCAATCTGGCGGATATGGTCGGCGGCGGCAACGGTCTGGGAACCGGCTGTCTGGAATGCGGGATTGACCCGGCGAATGCCCGTGGAATGCGGATGGATGTTTATTATTATGAGCGTTTTCCGGATGCGAATAACCGCTACAGAACCGTGGATTGGCATCCGTTTATCGACGGCGTTTTTGTACCGGACGCTTCTCAGGGACCCCAAGTAATCTCCAGCCGAGGGGATATTTTTGACCAGTGCCCGAAAACCAACCGGCACTACTATGTGAGCATTGTCAACGGAACGCAGCAGTCATTCGGCGGCGGCGGCCCCGGGCTGGTTTTGAATGGAGTTTCCTATGGGAATGCGGAAAGCCCGGCGATTTTTATCCACGCCAATCAGGGGATTACCTTCGATTTGGAGGCGATGCGGCAGGCCCTCAAGGGCGTCGGCATTCTTCGGTTTGAATCCATCGGGGGCATATCCGCCACCGCACCGGAATATGGTTTGGCGGACTTGTATGTTCTGGTGGACGGCAAGGTGCGGTTTTTCCAGCCGGCCGTCCAGAAAGGCCAGTTCTGCCGCATTTCCATCCCGTTGGAACCCGAAGACCGCTTCCTGACCCTGGCGGCGGTCACCCATCCGGGCAAGCAGGTGCCTGCCGGATACAATGAAGAGCACGGAGACTGGTGCCTGTTCGGGGCGCCGGTTTTGCGGCTGGAGCCATAAGCGTCAAGAAAAAGCCAAACTGGAAATCGAAACCTTAAATTAGTGAGAGAGAACAAATGATGTACCGAAACAATCCCATTCAACGTCGGCCCCAAAAGGGATTTACGCTGATTGAACTGCTGGTGGTGATTGCCATTATCGCCCTGCTGCTGAGTGTGCTGATTCCTGCCCTGAGCCGGGCCAAGACCTATGCCCAGAAAACAATGTGTGCCAACAATCTTAAGCAGCAGTCTCTTGGGACGCTTCTGTATGCCAATGACAATAATTCTTCGGTTCCAATTTATAAGAGCTCTGTGACCTTGTACTGGCTATGGGATATGCTGTTTGAGACAACGAATCAGATGTCCCGGTATGCGGGCTTTGATGACAACAAAACGTTTTTTTATCCGGCCAACAAGCTTAAAAGGTACGATGATGCCCGTTTCTGGCAGTTCAGCTGGCTGTATGGAAGCGGCCCTTACCGGAGCCCTGTACCTCTTCGGAATGAAGATACCCTGACTCAATCGCAGCGGCTGAGCTATTATCGGGTGCTTCCTTATATTTATATGTTCGATAAATTCAATACCGAAGGAATTTCCACTTTGCCAGCCAATCTGGATAATCCGAGAGAACAGGCCAAGTGGATTCGGAAGATTTCCCAGGTTCAGGCAGCCAGTTCCCGGATTATGATTATGGATGCCGTGCTCAGTGATGGTACGAGCCGGGCGGGAAATCGGTTTGATCAGCTCACGCAGGGGGGAATTGATGACCCTCAGATGAGTGACGGAACCCTTTGGGATAATACGAATCACTATTCCCGGCAGCGCAACAATGCCGGATTTCTTCCGGAAGGAGCCAATGTTGCCTATACGGATGGGCATGTGGATTGGCGGCGGTTTGACCGGATGAATCCACGGATTCAAATCGGGATGTGGTTCTGGTGGTGAGAAAAACGCTGCGTTCTGCAGGGTTGAAAAAACGCGGAAATCGTTTTTTGGGAGGGTGACCGTTGAGACAGTTGAAAGGAGTTTGCTGGAGCGGCAGGGCGGCCGCAGCGGGGATGCTTTTGCGGATTGGGGCTGTTGTTTGTACGGCTCAGCCGCTGATCAATCTGACGGTTTATACAGACCGGCCGACCCATTCGGTCAGCCCGATGATGTACGGTCTTTTTTTTGAGGACATCAATTTCGGGGCGGACGGCGGTTTGTATGAAGAGAAGGTCAAGAACCGCTCGTTCGAATTTCCCGATGGAATGATGGGCTGGTCAATTCTCCGGCAGGAAGGGGCCAAGGGAGAGGCAGCCGTCGTTTCGAAACAGCCCTATAAAGAATCGGATGCCCGCGCTCTGCGAATCACCGTGGAGGAACCCGGAAGGGGGTTCGGCGTATCCAACGAGGGCTTTCGCGGCATCGGTCTTCATCAGGGCCGGGAGTATTATTTTACCGTTTTTGCCCGGGTTCCGAGCGGAACCTCTATGCCGCTTCGGATTGAGGCCGTATCTCCGTCAGGAGCCAAGGTGCTCGAGGGGTCCCTCGAGGTCAAAGGGGCGGATTGGGCCTTTTATCAGATTACGATGAAGGCGGCCGTCACGGAGCCGAAGGCCAACCTGAATGTGCTGACGATGTCGAAGGGGACGGTCGATTTGGATATGATTTCGCTGTTTCCGGTTGATACGGCCCGGCAGGCCGACCGTCCGATTCCGGGACTGCGGAAAGATTTGGTGCAGCTGCTGGCGGAGGTTCGGCCGGCCTTTCTGCGTTTTCCGGGCGGATGCATCGTGGAGGGCTCCACGCTGGCGGTTCGCTATCAGTGGAAAAACACCATCGGCGACCTTCGCGACCGCAAGACGATTATCAACCGGTGGAATACGGAGTTTCGTCACCGCCTCACACCGGATTATTATCAATCGTTCGGACTGGGCTTTTTTGAGTATTTTCTGCTCTGTGAGCAAATCGGGGCGGAGCCCGTTCCGATTCTCAACTGCGGAATGGCCTGTCAGTTTAATTCCGGCGAGGTCTGTGCGCTGGACAAACTCGGGCCCTACGTTCAGGATGCACTGGATTTGATTGAGTTTGCCAACGGGCCCGCTGACAGCACGTGGGGGCGGGTGCGGGTCCAAATGGGCCATCCGAAACCGTTCGGCTTAAAATACCTCGGAATCGGCAACGAGCAATGGGGGCCGCAGTATATCGAACGCTACAAGGTTTTTGAAAAGGCCATCCGTGAAAAATATCCGAATATCAAGCTGATTGCCGGCTGCGGCTCAGAGCCGGAGATTTTCCCCAACGGGCCGGCGGAGATTGAGTATCTCTGGTCGCAGTGGCGAATTTTAAAGCCCGATGTTGTCGATGAGCATTTCTATCGGCGCTATCCGCGGTTTTTTGAGCTGCTCGATCACTATGATTCCTATGACCGGCAGGGGCCGAAGATTTTTGTGGGCGAGTATGCGGCGATGTCGCACGGCGTTGCCAGTCCGGAAAACCGCAACAATCTGATTTGCGCCCTGGCGGAGGCGGCGTTTTTGACCGGTCTGGAACGCAACGGCGATGTGGTTGTGATGACGGCGTATGCGCCGCTATCGGCCCACGTGGACGGCTGGCAGTGGAAGCCGAATCTGATTTGGTTTGACAATCTGACCTGCTTTGGGACGCCGAATTATTATGTGCAGAAGCTGTTCAGTCATTACAAGGGAACGGGCTACCTGAAAAGCGAGGTGAAATCGGAAGGACCGCAGCGGCTGTATGTGTCGGTCACGGAAGAGGCGGACGGGCGGGTGTATCTGAAGGCGGTCAATCCGTCTGATAAACCGATTTCAGCGGACATTCGGCTGCAGGGAGGCAAGACGTTTTCCCCGAAGGCCAAAGTGGCTGTGCTTGCCGGCCGAGCGGAGGAGGAGAATACGCTTGCTCATCCGCAGCGGGTGGTTCCGAAAGAAAGCGAGTTTGACGGCGTCGGCAGCCGGTTTGCGTATGAGTTTGCCCCCTATTCGCTGACGGTGCTGACGCTGAAACCATAGTGTGTGTGAAAAGCGTGTGAAGTGTGGAGTGTGTGGTTGGGTTTTTCAAGCGGTTTGATTTCCTTTTTTGGAGGTTGCGGAAAGATGAAGACAAAAATGAAGATTCTGTTTGTCATGATGCTTTCGATGAGTGCAGCGAGTCTGGCTACAACCGTAGCGTACTGGGATTTTGAGGATGGCGTGGCCGGCCAGCCGTTTACGCCGGCTGGACAGCCGGAAGGTTCCGGCGGCTCCTATGATACCGTCAATCACTATATGATGCGGGGCTGGAATGACTACTGGGGCCCGTCGTGGACGGACCATACCCCGACGGGGGCGGGTCTTGCCATGCGGAATGCCGACTATCATCAGGACGGCTATTCCTTCGATGCCGGGCTGGTAGCGTGGGCTCCGTCTCAGTGGACGATGGAATGCGCTGTAAAGCTGATCGGCGGAATTGCCGATAACCGCTGGCAGACCTTTATCGGCCGTGACGGCAGTGCCGACCCGGGTGTGGATCCGGAGTCGATTCTGTATCTGCAGAAGACGTGGGACAATTATTTCCGGATTAACTTCCGTACAGCCGACGGCAGTCGGTATCTTGCCACATCTACCTTTACGATGGAACAGGACAAGTGGTACCGAATTGCCGCTACCAGCGACGGAAGCACGCTTCGGCTGTGGGTCAACGGGACTCCCAACAGCAGCGCCGGCTGGGTTCTGGCCGCCGAAACACCAATGGGCAGCGGGAATAACGCACTGGCATTGATCAGTGCAAACTGGACGTTCGGACGCGGCTGGTACAACACCTGGTTTGTGGACCACATCAACGGCTATATGGATGACATTCGGTTTTCGGATGCTGCCCTCAGTCCGAGTGAGTTTCTGGTTCCGGAGCCGGCCACGATGATGCTGCTGGGACTCGGGTCTCTGATGCTGGGACGCAAGCGTTCCTAAAAAGCGTAAATTCAGCGGAGTCAAGAAGCTGCTTTTTGAGGAAAAAGGGTAATGAAAGCAAACGGCTTTGGAGGGTGTGTCTTCAAGGCCATAAACCAAAGAGGTTTTATTTGGGAGGTGTTCTTATGAAACGATTAATGATTTTGCTTTTGGCGGGCCTGCTGGTCTGGCCGGCCTCGGCGGCGATTACCCACCGCTACAGCTTTACATCCGATGCCAGCGACTCTGTGGGCGGAGCGGACGGAACGCTGGTGAACAATCCGGCGATTGCAAACGGACAAATTCAGTTTTTCGGCGGCACGGATGCGGCGGGTGCTTTTGTCAATCTGCCCGGTTCAACGATTGCGATTAATACCTATTCGCAGCTGACTATTGAATACTGGTCCACCCAGACCACCGATAACGGCTGGACCATGACCACATCGTTTGGTGATACGTGGGGCAACGGCTACGGAATGAACTATCTGTTCCTGACCTCCGGCCGCGGCGACAATGTAGCCCGCGCCGCCATTGCCAACACGCCTGATTCAGATGCCCCCTGGGGCGATGAAGTCGGCGTCAACGGCCCGGAATACAATGACAGTATTGAGCACCATTATGTCATGACGGTGGACGGCACAAACGTGGCCCTCTATATCGACGGTGTTCTGCAGGGAACGGCTCCGCTGGGCAGCACGACCCTGGCCAATCTGAGCAACACCAAGGCCTACATCGGCAAGGGCGTTTATACGGTGGACGGCACCTGGGCCGGCTATATCAACGAATACCGCATCTACAATCATGCTCTCACGCAGACCGGCGTGACGCTCAGCAATCAGCTGGGTCCGGATACCTATCAGGACTGCGTCATTCTGAGTATGTCTCCGGCAAACAATGCCCAGGATGTTCCCTACAATCCTTATACGCCGCTCAGCTGGACGGTCGATTCGGGAATCAGCGTTGATCATTTTGAAGTCTTCATTTCCACAGACCCGAACATTGTCGACCCCAATTACGCTCTGACGGTAAATCCGGGAACCCCCTATGCCACCACGACGGCTCTTTCTCTGAATGCAACCACGCTGACCAAGCAGAAAACCTATGCCTGGCGTGTGGATGTGATTGAGTCCGGTACAGGCAAGCGGTTTGTCGGCCCGATGTATCTGTTTACAACGGCTCCGGAAGGCCCGATCTTTACGGTTCAGCCGGTCCACACATCCGGCTTTCCGGGCGAGACAGCGGTTCTGTCGGCCAAATTCGTGAGCACCCAGGCAGCGACCGTTAAGTGGTTCCGCAACAATGTGGAAGTGACCAGTGCGGATCCGGATGTGACGATTACGCTGACCAATGTCGGGGATGAGTGGACGACTACACTGAGCATCGCCAATCTGGAAGTGGCTGATGAAGGCACATACTTTGCCCGCGCCATCAATACCGGCGGAACCAAGGAGTCCAATTCGGTTCGTCTGGCGGTCAAGCGGATGCTGGCGTACTATCCGTTCAATGGAGATTCCAACGACTATTCCGGCAACGGCAATAACGGAACGGCAACCGGAAGCACCTACAGTTATGCGGCAGGCAAAGTCGGCCAGGCCATCTTCCTGTCCGGCGGAACAGCCTATGTGGACCTGCCGGATGTCTTTGACAACTTCACGCCGGGTCTGACCTTCTCCTTCTGGGCCAACCCGGCTGCGGCGGCCAACTGGGCTCGGTTCATTTCGCTGAACAATGGGGCTCCGAGCGACAACATCTTCTTCAGCCGAGTCGGAACAGGCACAACGCTGCGGTTCCATGTTTATCTGGGAACCTCCAGCGGCGGTCTGGTCGATGCCGCCAATGCCCTTGCACTCAACCAGTGGCAGATGTTTGCGGTGACGATGACCCAGAACGGAAATGTGGTTATTTACAAGAACGGTCTGCCGCTTGCCTCCGGCACCGTCCCGCTGCCGAATATTGTCACACGCACCAATTCCTGGATTGGACGCAGTGCCTGGTCGGGTGACCAGTACTACAACGGCGGTCTGGATGAATTCCGCATTTACAACTATGCTCTGACGGCAGACCAGGTGGCCGACCTGTACGTGGCCGATACAGGTCCGTACTGCCGGTGGAAACCCTCGTATGACATCAACAATGACTGCGAGGTGACTTTGGCTGATTTTGCGCTGATAGCTTCTGAGTGGCTCAAGTGCGGTATCTATCCGGCCAGTGCCTGTCAGTAATCAGCAGGATTGTACCGGCCTGGTTTTAGTGAGTTGAGGTTTTCACCGCTCCGGCACGGCTCAAAACCGTGCCGGAGCGGATTTGTGTATTCTGCGGGGGGAATGAAAATGGATTGGTTCTTGCGATTGGGGGTATTATGAAAACACAAATGCGGGTGGGGTTTTTTCTGGTCTTTGTCTTTTCCTGGGGTCTGGCCTCAGGAGCTCTTCGCCATCGGTACAGTTTTACTTCGGATGCCTCGGACAGTGTTGGTACAGCGCATGGAACATTGATGAACGGAGCGTCTGTATCGGGCGGGCAGGTGATTTGTGACGGGGTGGATGATTATGTGAATCTGCCGGCCGCGACAATTGCTGTTAATACTTATTCGGCGATTACCCTCGAGCTGTGGTCCGCCCAGCCGGCCGTCAATCAGTCGTATTCCATGACGGCGGCATTCGGCGGACGCTACAGCAACGGCTATGGGCGGGATTATCTGATGCTGTGCACAACGCGAGGAGATGAGGTCTCACGGGCGGCCATTGCCAACACAGAAAGCAGTTCGGCTCCGTGGTCGTATGAGGTCGGCGTCAACGGCCCGGAACTCAATGACGGGCAGGAGCATTATTACGCCCTGACCATCAACGGGACTGGGCTGGCCTATTATATCGACGGGGTCCTGCAGGGCACGGCGGAGTTGGGCACAACCACCCTCAGCCGGCTTCGCACGACCTATGCCTATCTGGCCCGCAGTCTCTACAATGCCGATCCGTATGTGCAGTGCTCCATCAACGAGTTTCGGATTTGGGATTCGGCCTTAAGCGCCGCCGAAATTGCTCAGCATGCTGCCTGGGGGCCCAATGCCCTCAGCGAGCCGCTGGTTCAGTTTACCGAAAGCGACGGACGGACGGTCCTGTTTACCAGTCAGCCGTCCCGAACCGACAGTTATACGATTCAGCTTCTGGCTGCACCGACGTCCAATGTGGTCATTACGGTTCAGCCGCCGGTCTCTCTGACCGTCGGGAACGGCGGCGGGCAGCCGAACGTCCTCACCTTTACTCCCTCCAACTGGAATCAGCCGCAGACGGTAACAGTGGGAATTGCAAACGTCGGTCTGTTAGGAACAACCGAACAAATTCTCCATGCGGTTTCGAGCAGCGACCCATCCTACAACGGCGGTCTCTATGAGCTCCAGGTTTCCATTTATGAGGATGTCTGCGGCGTCTGGGGTTATGTGGAGGCCGACTACAATCTGGATTGCGTTGTGGATTTGGAGGACCTGGCAATTTTGAGCCGGGTCTGGCTGACCACGGAGACCCCGCTCGATTTGGAGCAGCTGGCGGGGGACTGGCTGCGGGATACGCTGGTCTATCAGGAAGACGTCTATGAACGCTCCATTCAGATTTCTCAGCAGCCCTTTGCCGTCAATCCTTCGGATGTGCTGAATACGATCGATGAGAAGGTGTACGGGCATTTCCTCGAACACATCTATCATTCCGCCAACGGCGGCCTCTGGGGTGAACTGGTCTGGAACCGCAGTTTTGAGCTGGATGCTTCCAGCGGCGGCGGGTTGTGGTCGATTGAAGGCGACGAGCTGGTGCAGTCGTCGCTGGCGACGGATGTTCATATGGAGTTCGGCGACCCGTCCTGGGGCGATTATGAGTTGACGCTCGAGGCGAAAAAAGACGGCGGAAACGAGGCCTTTCTCATTCTCTTCCGGGCCTCGGATGCAAACAATTTTTACTGGTGCAATATCGGCGGCTGGAACAACACGCAGCACGCCATTGAAAAAGAAGTCAACGGCGGCCGAAGCGTGGTAACCTCCTTTGTGCCCGGGAGCATCACGGCAGGAGTCTGGTATTCCATTCGAATCCGATGTGAAGGCAATCGGTTCCAGGTCTGGCTCAATGATACCCAGCTGTTTGACTATACGGACAGCAGCAGTCCGCACCTGACCGGTATGGTCGGGGTGGGGACGTGGGCGACGCAGGCCCGCTATCGAAACATTCAGGTTGTTTCGCTGACGGATTCGACGGTCCTGTTCAGCGGACTGCCGACCCTGCCGTCCGGTCAGTTTGCGGCGAAAAACTGGACGTTCTTCGGCAATGGTACGGCCTCCGCGGATACCGATGCCCTCAATGATAACGTGAGTGTAAAAATTACAGCCGCCTCTGCCGGTGCAGGCCTTCAGCAGGACAACTTTAAGTTTATCCCGCAGGTGTACAGCGGCTCTCTTTGGATGAAAGGGACGCTGCCGGCCGGGGTTCGGGTGCAGCTGATGGACGGCTCAACGGTGCTCGGGCAGGCGGATTTGCCGGCTCCGACAGCTCAGTGGACCGAATATCCGTTTCAGATTGTCTCGAGCGGCACGACCAATAACGGTTCATTGCGGATTGTTCTGCTCGGCACCGGAACGGTATATATCGATCAGGTGAGCATGATGGGGGCTGATGCGCTGGCGGTCGGCGGCTATCGTCCGGATCTGCTGGCGGCGGTGGAGGCCCTGCGTCCGTCGATTATCCGCTGGCCGGGCGGCTGTTTTGCTTCGCTGTACCTCTGGAAGGACGGAATCGGCCCGCAGCATCAGCGCCGCAAGTACAGTGCCTATATGTGGGATGACCAGGACACCAACTCTTTCGGAACCGATGAGTTTCTGCGGATGTGCGAGCGTATCGGTGCCGAGCCCCTCCTTTGCATCAACACCGGTGTTCTGAACAGTGCCTGCGGGGCTCCGGCACAGTGGAAATTAAGTCCGGATACGCCGGAGACGTATCTGCAGTATGCCCTCGATTGGATGGAATACTGCAACGGGGATGCCCAGACAACCTATTGGGGGGCCGTGCGGGCGGCCAACGGTCATCCGGAGCCGTACAATGTGGTGTATTGGGAACTTGACAACGAAACCTGGGCGGCGGGGTCTGCGGCTTATATTGCCCGCGTTCAGCTGTTTGCCCCGGCCATGCGGGCCAAGGCGGATGAATTGGGCGTGCCGATTTATCTGATTGCCGTCGGCAGCGGCGGCTATGACCAGAGCTGGAATCAGGACATTCTGAACGGCTGTGCTTCGCTGATTGATTTTATCAGTGTCCACTACTATGAGGACCCGAGCGGCTTTAAGTCCGGGCCGGTGAACTATGAGAACTACCTGATCAATCTGGCCGGCCGTATTGCTGCCTCCGCCAATCCCAATATCAAGATTTACAATTCGGAATGGAATGCCCAGAGTACCGACTGGCGGACCGGCCTGTTTGCCGGCGGGATTTTGAACACCTTCGAGCGGCAGGGGGCCAACTTCAGAATCGGCGGTCCTGCGCTGTTCCTGCGGCATACCTCGGCCAGCGGCTGGGATAACGCCTTTATCAACTTTGACCATACCGGCTGGTTTCCGGCTCCCAATTATGTCGTAATGAAGCTGTGGCGTGATCACTATGCTCCCTATCGGGTTCAGACAACCGGTCAGGACAACAATCTGAATGTGGTGAGCGTCCTGTCGGAGGATGGCCAAACTTTGATCCTTCGGGTGGTGAATCCAGACCCGGCAGACAAATCGCTGGCCTTCCAGATTGATGGTTCCTTTGTGCCTCAAACGGCTGTGATGCATTACGTTGCACCGGGCAGTCTGTATGCCCGCAACACGCTGGCGGAGCCGAATGCCGTCCGTGTGCAGGCCAAGGTTGTCGGTTTGAACGGCCAAACGCTGCGGTTGCGGATGCCGGCCTATTCCGCTGGTGTGATTACCGTCAGCAAACAGTAAACGGTTTTTCTTCGGCAGAGTCAGCAGGGCTGCTTCGCTCAGCGAGGCGGCCCTGTTCTTTTTTAAAAGGTGATTTTTACACCGGCATAAAACGTTCTTCCGGCGCAGTAGGGGAACGAGTTGGGTGTGCCGGTGTAGGCGAACGTGGGAGCGAATTCCTTGTCATTCAGGAGGTTTTCCCCTTTGAGCATCAGGGTGGAACATCCTTTTTTCATTCCCATCCAGTCCGAGATGTCCATTTGCAGATTGACGGAAAGCAGAGTGACGGCCTTCGGGTTTGGGTTGATGTTCATCGGCGAGTCTACCTGCGGCGGTTTGCCGAAATGGGTCACAAAGACGCCCACAGACCCCTTCTCCCATTCGTAAGCGGTTCCCGTCTTAAACATGTTTTCCGGCACGACGGTGGGATTCAGTCCGGCATCGGCCTGATTTTCCTGATGCAGGTACGACCCCAGAATCTGCCAGCGCGGCGACAAAAAGTGCTTCCATTCGACTTCGAGGCCCTTGAAGGTCTGTTTGCCGCCGTTCATATAGGACCACGGTGAGACGGAGGTGTTGTAAATAATCAGTTTTTCGATGGTGCTTTGAAAGACCGTCAGAGCCGCAAAGGTTTTTTCCGTGTGATAGAACAATTGTGCATCATAGGTGGCGATGGTTTCCGGTTCCAGATTGGGATTGCCTGTCAGAATCGGCGGGTCATACAGGTCCGATTCCATCGCCACGGGGGCCCGAAAGGCCTCTCCGTACAGCAGCTTGACTCCCCATCGTTCGAAGGGGGTCAGAATCAGACCGTGACGAAACACAAAGTCTTCTCTGCCCTGTCCGGATTCGTTCCATTGGGTTCCGGTAATGAACTTGGCCCACGTCCCGAGTTGATAATCCGCCTGTGCGTAGGCGCTTTGGGGGTAATATTTGTAGGGCGGGATGGACTGGAAGTGATCCTCATCCGCACGGAAGTTGCGGCGCCGCTCTTTCAGATAGCCGAAGACCAGGTTGAGTCCCTCGGTCGGCTCAGCATAGAGGGTGATTTCCCCCAGCCAATCTTCGCTGTTAGTGCCGATTTTCAGGGGAGCAGGGCTGGACAGACTGTCTTTCTGCTGGTTGTAGGTCAGATTCAGTTCCAGTTCAACCGAGTCCGCCAGAGGATGCCGCCAGCCGAGATTGGAGAACAGCCGGCTGGTTTGCGATTCGTGGTGCGGATTGGACCAGAAGGGCATCACACCCATCGAGTAGGTGTCGATATCGGCGGCAAAAACGTCCGCGGTAAAGTCCTCGTAAGACAAATGCAGTGTTCCGGAAAAGTTCCGACTGTGGCGGTCATCGCGGCCCGGTACTCCCAGACTGTCAAACATCTTGTAGGGTTCTCCCTGCTGACCGAGCGACTGAAACGTTCCGAACAGTCCCAGCGAGCCGAACCGTCCGCCTCCGGCAAACGTACCCTGATAATACCCGTAAGAGCCGCCCACTCCGGAAAGCGTCCATTCGGGTTTTTCGGGGATGTTTCGGGTTTTCAGATTGACTACGCCGGTAAAGGCGTTGGTGCCGTAGAGAACCGAACCGGGGCCGCGGATAATCTCCACGCTCTCCAGTGCCGCCAGCGGGTAGGCCATATAGAGAGGAAAGTTGTAGCCGAGCGCACTTTCACGGACCGGCCGGTTGTTGATGAGAATCAGCGTATGCATTTCCGCATGGGTGGACATATTCCCGCGGAAGCCCGCCAGGTTGTCGGAGAAGACAAAGGAACTGCGGGTATAGATGCTGGGCTGCCGCTGCATCAGCCCGAAGAGCGTGCGGTCGCCGAACAGGGTCCATTCCTCCTGCGGAACGATAACGGCTACACCCGGGGCTTCAAACAGAGTCTCTTCTTTTTTGGATACCACGGAGATATCGATATTCAGCAGCTGTTCCAGTGAGAGATTGTAAAGGTCGTTTGATTCAAGACCGGATACGGAATCCCCCCATACAACGGTACTCATAAGAAGAAGCACAATCCATTGCGCCGCTGGAGCCCCCTTTTTTTTCGGCGCCGACCGCATAAGAGTTCCCTTCGAAGAATCGGATTCTCGAAACAGAACACCTTGGTTATCGGCAAAAAAAACGACCTGTTTAAGTCGATTTTTTGCTCCCTTATCGGACTCTGGAGGAACAAAACATACGTTTAAGAGCAAATATTTGCTGCTTTTCGTCTTCAGGAAATCAAGGCACATTATATCGCAAGGTAAAAAGGACGATTTTTCGTTTTGAGGGTCGGCGGCCGGGGAGATTTGCAGAGTGAAAGAAAACAGGAGGTACTCTATGAACCGTCTTGGGTTGCTGTTTCTGGGGGTGCTGGCAGGGGTTTGTTTGTCGGGTTTTTTGGATGCAGCTGAACCGGCTGAGCTGACACCGGATAATTTTTTTGATATGTCGCTGGAACAGCTAATGGAAGTCCGGCTGGATTCTGTAGCTTCTCTGACCAAATCATCGCCGCGTCTGGTGCCGGCATCGGTTACAACGATCACCCAAGAGGATATTGCGGCCTCCGGAGCCAGAAGTCTGTTTGAACTGCTGGATATTTATGTTCCCAATCTGCAGTGGCTTCGCAATACGTGGGAGCCGGATAATCTGGGACTGCGGGGAATCATCAGCGACCGGGACGACAAGTATCTGCTGACCGTGAATGGGAAAGTGATGAATGACCGAATGCACTATGGGGCAATCAGCGAGCGGGACCTGGTGCTTCTGAAGGATATTCACCATATTGATATTATCCGAGGACCCGGTTCGGCTTTGTATGGTCCGGGGGCAGTCTCAATGGTCATCAACATTGTTACGCACAGCGGGCTGACCTTTGAAGGAACGGATGTGACATTCCGCAGCGGGGCGGTGGAGGAGTTTTATTCAACGGAAATTCGGCACGGCCGCCGTTTCGCGGACAGGGACGGCGGACTGTTTACCTATGTGGGCATCGGCAAATACAACGGGGCGGACAAGTATGATGCCCCTGTGCATTATGGATTTGATTTTCCGACTACGTCTGATTTTGGCTGGAATGAGTCTCCCGGCGCTCCGTATCTTCCGGGGGACGGTACGGCCGCCGGAGAGGCGATGACCCGTATCAATATGCCCGCGGATCAGGCGGCCGCGAGGGGATTGCCGCCGATCAAATTGTTTGCTCAATACGATGAGGGAAACTGGACCTATTGGCTGCGCTATACGCGCGGCGGGCAGCAATTTCCGTGGACGACGGGGGCGTTAGCGCGTGTCCCTTACGGATGGACGGATTATATCAGAAGCCGCATGACGGGAAACTGGCTGCCAATTTTTCCTCCGGACTGGAGCGGAGACTGGGGAGATCCTGGTATTATCTGGTATCCGGAGTACGAAGCTTCGTCGGCACTGGAACAAAATTTTTATCAGTATCAGCAGCTGACGGGATATGTCGGATATGAGACGAATTTGTCTGAACAGACGGATTTGAGTCTGGCATTCAGTTATGATTTGTTCGATTATCGACGCCGGACTGTAAACTGGTTTAACGAGGTCTATCGAGAAGACGAATACTACGGGCGGGCCATGATTCGCCATTCCTTCAATGACAGTCACAGGGCGGCCTTGGGCGTTGAGGTTTCGCATCATGAGCTGGGACGAAAAGCTCATGGATATCCGGATATGGATTTTACAGATGATGCGATGGCCAATGCCGGGGTTCCAATGAATCGCTGGTCTACAAATTTATATTCGCTGTTCGGGGAATACCAGTGGACAATCAGTGAACAATGGACCGCGTTTTTCGGCGGACGTATTGACGATCATACTTACAGCAGCCGGCTGTTTTCCCCGCGGGCTTCGCTGATTTATGCTCCCACGAAACGAGATGTTTATAAGCTTTTGTGGGCGCGTTCCGTACGGACTAATTTTGAAGAAGAAATGCGGGCGAATGCATTGGTCAATCTGCCGGACGGCGACCCGGAAATTCTGGACAATGTTGAGCTGCGGTATGAACGTGCCCAGAGCGAGAACCTGGATTTGGCAGCTTCGTTATTCTGGCACTATAATCTGGAATTGATTTCCTATTCGGCGGCTGCCGGAGCGGCTGTGCCGGTGGGGACTCAGCGAAACTGGGGTTTTGAATTGGAGGCTTCTTATCATACAGAAGCTACACGATTCACCCTTTCCCATGGATTTACCAAATTGTATGATTTTTCGCTGTCACCGGGGCAGACCACCATTATTACCTCGCAGGCCTATGGGTATGGGGATGACGGGGCCTTGTGGTCCAATCATGTGACGAAGCTGACCTTTCAGCACAAACTGAGCGAACAATGGTCCGCAGACGGGTCGATGCGGATTTACTGGGGATTCGGCGGTCTGAAGGATTTTGACGAATACCAGCTTAGTCAGAACGAGTACTATCCGATAGATCCAGACTGGAAGCGCGGCTACCGGGGCAATTATTATCTGAATTTGGGCCTTCAGTATCGACCCAATCAAAACCTGACCTTTCGAGTTGATGGGATGAATCTGCTGGGAATTTTCGACAAGGATTTGAATAAGCGGAAT
Organism: Anaerohalosphaeraceae bacterium; assembly: GCA_035378985.1. Classification (NCBI taxonomy): domain Bacteria; kingdom Pseudomonadati; phylum Planctomycetota; class Phycisphaerae; order Sedimentisphaerales; family Anaerohalosphaeraceae; species Anaerohalosphaeraceae bacterium. The sequence continues at coordinate 480,248 of DAOSUR010000001.1, read as the reverse complement.
TATGGTGCCAGCGGCGCCTTCCGTTCACATGCACCGTCAATTGGGGTTTCCATGACCTATAAATTTTAAATACAAAACATGTCTTGTTTTCGTCAAAGTTGGGGCATCCGTCATCGTTTTAATTTTGTTCAATTCAAAGAGACATAAAATCTTATTATATAACAAGATATAATTATTTTAAAAAGTCTCGAACCAAAAGAGTTTTTCCAAATATATGACTATAAAGATATAAAGATATAAAGATGGTCCTATGTATAAGGGGAAAATTATGGATGCGAAAATTGCTCAAAAAGCGGCGGCGGTTCTAAGGGCGGCGGCTCATCCCATCCGCCTGCAGATTATCGAGGCGCTGGCCCATGAAGAGCTTTGCGTCAATAAAATTATGGAGCGGATCGGCTGCCCGCAGGCCGTGGTCAGCCAGCAGCTGGCCATTCTTCGCGATAAGGATATTCTCGAATGCCGAAGAGAGGGGACCAACGTTTTTTACCGCATCAAAAATAAAAACGTGATTCACCTTCTCCATTGTGTTTATAATCATTGTGAACCCTGATCCCATCTGAGGAGGTCATCGAATGAGTCGCAAGATTGTGATTGTTGGAGGAGTAGCAGGCGGGGCGACGGCGGCGGCACGGCTTCGCCGTCTCGATGAACAAGCCGAAATCATCCTTCTCGAACGAGGGCCGTACATTTCCTTTGCCAACTGCGGTCTGCCGTATTATTTGGGTCGGACAATTGCCAATCGCCAGGATTTGCTTTTGCAGACCCCGGAAAGCTTCTCCAAACGGTACCGAGTGGATGTCCGGATTCAGAATGAGGCCCTTCGAATCGACCGTGCCGGCAAACAAATCGAGATTCAGGATCACCGCACAGGCAGGATATACAGGGAATCCTATGATTTTTTGATTCTTTCTCCAGGGGCCGAGCCGTTCCGACCGCCGATTCCGGGAATCAATTCGAAACGGATTTTTACCCTGCGTACGGTCCCGGATGTAGATGCAATCGATGCTTTTATTCAAACCAACAATCCCAAACGCGTCGTGATTGTCGGCGGCGGCTATATCGGACTGGAAATGGCGGAAAATCTTCGTCATCGCGGTCTGCTGACGGCTGTCGTAGAGTTGGCCCCATCCGTTTTGCCCGCCGTGATGGACCCGGAGATGGCTTTCTATCTGCAGGAACATTTGCAGCAGCAGAATGTCGCCTTGTGGCTCAATGACGGCGTTGCGGCTTTTGAGGAAACGGCCGATGCTCTTCGCGTGCGTCTGAAATCCGGAATGCTTTTGCAGTGCGACTTAGCCATTTTATCTGTCGGCGTCAAGCCGGAAGTAAAACTGGCAAAAGAGGCCGGCTTAAAAATAGGAACTTTGGGGGGAATCGAAGTTTCAGAGACCCTGCAAACCAATGATCTGTCGATTTATGCGATTGGAGATGCAATCGAGGTAAAACATCCGGTTCTTGGCGGAGCGGCGCTGATACCGCTGGCCGGTCCAGCCAACAAGCAGGGACGAATGGCGGCCGACAACATCTGCGGTCTGAATCGCCGGTACAGCGGTTCCATCGGGACCGGCATTTTGAAGGTCTTTGACCTGGCCGCGGCGATGACGGGGACTCCGGAAGCGGCTCTGAAAAAGGCGGGGATAGACTATGAGAAAATCTATCTGCATCCGGCCCATCATGCGGGTTATTATCCCGGGGCGGCGCCGCTGCATATGAAGGTGCTGTTCAGCAAACCGGACGGGCGGATTCTGGGCGCCCAGATTGTCGGACGGGATGGGGTGGACAAGCGCATCGACTTGCTGGCGGCGGCGGTTCAGAAGCGGATGACCGTTTTTGACCTGATGGAGCTGGAATTGGCGTATGCCCCGCCGTACGGCAGCGGCAAAGATCCCATCAATATGGTTGGGTTTGTCGGGGCTAATGTGCTGGATGGGACGATGCCGCTGGCGCATTTTGAAAGTCTCCGGGAAGGGGATTTTGTTCTGGATGTCCGCACGGACGGGGAATGGAAGCGCGGCCATATCCCGGGTGCGGTCCATATTCCGCTGGACGAATTGCGGCAGCGTCTGGGTGAGCTGCCCAAAGACCGCACGATTTATCCCTATTGCGGCGTCGGGGTGCGCAGTTATGCCGCCACACGGATTCTCCTGCAAAACGGATTTCACGTGCGCAATCTGAGCGGCGGCTATCAGACCTGGTGTTCGGTTGCCCGCCGGCAGACAGCGGATTCCCAAACGGCCAAACAGTTAAAAGAAGAATTTTGTGTTGTCTGATTGCGGAGAAATAGAAAGGAGCAGCAATGGAATTCAAGGATAAAATCATTGCTTTTTCAGCGGACCATCCCAAATGGATTACCTGGACGATGGTTCTGTTTACGCTTGCCTGTGCCGTGATGATTCCGATGATTCGGGTGGATACGGACCCGGAGAATATGCTTTCGTCGGATGAACCGGTGCGGGTTTTTCACAATCAGACCAAGCAGCGGTTCGATTTGAGCGACATTGTGGTGCTGGGAGTGATTAATGAAAAACATCCGGCGGGTGTATTCAATGCGGCGACGCTGAACCGTGTGTATGAACTGACGGAATTTGCCAAGACGCTCCGATGGGAGGACCCGAAGAATCCGGGCAGGCAGGCGGGGGTGGTGGAAGTGGACATCATCGCTCCTTCGCTGATTGACCATATCGAGGGGGGCGGCGGGATGGTGCGATTTGAATGGCTGATGCCGCAGCCGCCGAAGACGGACCAGGAGGCGCTGGAGATTCGCGACAAAGTGATGTCCAACCAGCTTCTTCGCGGCACGATGGTTTCCGAAGACGGCAAGGCGCTGATGCTGCTTTTGCCGCTGACGGACAAACACCTCAGTTATCGGGTCTACTCGGCTCTGAATAAAAAGATTGCCCAGCTGGGCGGTACCGAGTCCTATCATATTACCGGCCTGCCCGTAGCGGAGGACACCTTCGGCGTAGAGATGTTCATCCAGATGGCGGTTTCGGCGCCGCTGGCGATGCTCACGATTTTTATTCTGATGCTGCTGTTTTTCCGCAAGCTGGTGCTGGTTCTTTCGCCGATGATAATCGCGATGGTCTCGGTCATTACAACAATGGGGCTTCTCATCGGGTTCGGCTATCCGGTTCATATTATGAGCTCAATGATTCCCATCTTCCTGATGCCGATTTCGGTGGTCGATTCGGTCCATATTTTGTCGGAGTTTTTTGACCGCTATACGCGGGAAAAAGGCCGCCGACAGACCATTCTGGAAGTGATGCACATCTTGTTTGTCCCGATGCTGTACACCTCGCTGACCTCGGCGGCGGGGTTTTTGTCGCTGGCTCTGACGCCGATTCCGCCGGTGCAGGTATTCGGCGTGTTTGTATCGATCGGGATTATGATTGCCTGGGTCTTTACCGTGACGTTTGTACCGGCTTATGTGATGCTGCTTCCGGAGCGAACCCTGGCGAATTTCGGTCTGGCGGTGCATCAGGAAGAGACGCAGACCTGGCTGACGCGGCTTTTGGCCCGGACCGGACGAATGACTGTGCGGCAGGCCAAGCCGATTCTGGCGGTTCTGATGCTGCTGTCAGCAGGGGCCGTGTACGGCATCGCACAGATTGTCATCAACGATAATCCGGTCAAATGGTTCTCCAGACGTCATCCGATACGGCAGGCCGATATCGCCCTGAATGAACATTTCGGCGGCACTTATATGGCCTATCTGGTGCTTCGAAGTCCGGATGAACATCCGGCCCAGGCGGGCTTTGTCCAGGAAGTTCAGGAGCGTCTCCGGCGGCTTGCGGAGAACCGCAAAGCCGAAGAGCCGTCCATCGAGAAGGCTGCTGTTTCGGCTGGGGACAAACTGCAGGAACTGGCAGCCGAGGGTTCAACGGCGCCGGCCCTGATGGAAGAGATGGTTCGGTTTGTACAGACCCGGATGGAGCAGGCCTCCGACCAGGATTTTTACGGCTGGCAGGAACTGGAGGCCTTTTTCGGCGTGGAGCGGGAGCGGCTTCGGCCGTTCAAACGGCCGGAGGTTCTGGTCTGGATAAAAGGGCTGCAGACCCATCTGGAAAAGGCCGGCCTGGTCGGCAAGAGCAATTCCCTTGCAGATATTGTGATGAAGGTCAATCAGGAACTGGTGGACGGCCGACCGGAAAGTTTCCGGGTTCCGGAGAAGGTTGAACAGGTCGCTGAATGTCTGATTCAGTACCAGAACAGCCATCGTCCGCAGGATTTGTGGCATATGACGACGCAGGAGATGACCGAAGCGGTTATCTGGATGCAGCTGACCAGCGGCGACAACCGGGATATGGAGCGGGTCGTGCGGGCGGTGGAGGAATACTGGAAGACCAGTCCGCCGCCGATTGCCCTGGAGCATCAGTGGGCGGGGCTGACTTATATCAATATCATCTGGCAGAACAAGATGGTCTGGGGGATGCTCCAGTCGTTCCTCGGCAGCTTTCTGGTGGTCTTTATTATGATGGCGATTTTGTTCCGTTCGGTGCTGTGGGGTCTGATTTGCATGATTCCGCTGACCATCACGATTGTGATGATCTACGGTCTGATCGGCTGGCTGGGCAAGGATTATGATATGCCCGTGGCGGTGCTCAGCGCCCTGACGCTCGGAATGGCGGTGGATTTTGCCATTCATTTCCTCGAACGAGCACGGGACCATTACAAAAAGGTCGGGTCGTGGGAGAAGGTATCTGAGGAAATGTTCGGCGAACCGGCCCGGGCCATCACCCGCAATGTGCTGGTGATTGCCATCGGCTTTCTGCCGCTGCTGGCGGCTCCGCTGGTGCCGTATAAGACCGTGGGCATCTTTCTGTGTGCGATTATGGCTCTGTCGGGTGTGGTTACGCTGCTGGTGCTGCCGGCCTTGCTGAAAATCGGCGAAAAAGTCCTGTTTCGTCCGGCTGCCCAGCCGGTCGGGCCGGCCTGCAACTGCGGATTCTGTCTGGTTATTTCGCTTTCAACCGTCGTCCTGATTGCACTGAATGTTCATCAGTACTGGCACGTGGGTGTGGGAAAACTGACCTGGATTAGTCTGGGTTTGATTCCGCTGCTGGCCCTGACCTGCGGGCTGCTGTCCCGCCGGCAGGCCTGCCGGATGAGCGAACCGAAAAACTCTGTATCTTCTGAAGAAGGGAGGTAAAATATGACGGTCGAACGAATGCTGCGCGGCATTGCAGGTTTTTTTATTCTGCTCAGTGTCGGGCTGGCGGCTGTGCACAGCCCGTACTGGCTCTGGTTTACGGCCTTTGTGGGAGCCAATCTCCTGCAGTCGGCCTTTACCAATTGGTGTCCGATGATGACAATCCTGCGGAAACTTGGAATTCAGGGATAGAAAGGAGAGTGCTATGAAAACATTCGGATTCTGGCTGACGGTTCTGCTGACGGCCGGTTTGGCGGCTTTGCCGGCGGCGGCTCAGGAGGCAGAAGCGGTCCCTTCTGTCGATGAAATTGTCCAGCGGGCCAATCATATGGCCTATTATCAGGGCCTGGACGGCAAGAGCACCGTATCGATGAAGATTACCGACAGAAACGGCAACGTCCGCACCCGGGAGTTTATCATCCTGCGCAAAAACGGCGAAGGGGGCAACCAGAAATACTTTGTGTATTTCCTGCAGCCGCCGGATGTGCGGAGGATGGTCTTTATGGTGCACAAATTTGCCGCTCTCGACAAAGATGATGACCGCTGGCTGTATCTGCCCTCGCTGGACCTGGTTAACCGCATCGCCGCCTCGGATAAGCGAACGAGTTTTGTCGGCTCCGATTTTCTCTATGAAGACGTTTCCGGACGCAGTCTGGAGGAGGATGTCCACGAGCTGGCTCAGGTGACCGAGGAGCGGTTTCTGATTAAGAACACGCCGAAAAATCCGGCCTCTGTCGAGTTTTCCTATTTCACGGTGGAAATCGACCGCAAGACCTATATGCCGATGAAGATGGAATATTTCGACAAAAGCGGTACCCTTTATCGGGTCATCGAGGCCAAAAAGGTTGAGCCGATTTCCGCCAAAGAAGGCGACCGTCAGGTAGAGTATCTGACGGTGACCGAATCGGTTGTCAAAGACCTCAAAACCGGCAGCACGACGGAAATGAAGTTCAGCAATGTCCAGTACAATCTCGGCCTGAATGATGATTTGTTTACGGAACGCTATCTGCGGCGTCCGCCGCGGGAGGCGATGCGATGAGAACGATTCCGGGAGGATGTGCGGCGGCAGTCTTGCTTTGGACAATTGCAGCGGCAAGTGGAGAAGAGGTACAGAAACAGTCGTTTTGGAGTCAATGGGCTGAGCCGGAGGTGCACGGCTTCTGGGAGGCCCGCGGCGGCTATCGCCTGCAGAATGACCGCTATCAGAAGGATATGTCTGTGATGGAAACCCGCTTCCAGCTCGATTTGTTCACCTATACGGACTGGGCGGAGTTCAAATACAAAGGGGATGTCTTTGGGGATTGGGTTCAGGAAAAAGGCCGCTACCAGACGCGCGAGACGTGGATGTTTTTCCGTCCGAGCGACTCAATGGATGTCAAACTGGGCCGACAGGTTCTCACCTGGGGCACAGGGGATATGCTGTTTATCAACGACCTGTTCCCCAAAGACTGGCAGTCCTTCTTTCTCGGGCGCGATGTTGAATACCTGAAGGCCCCGTCGGATGCCGTTAAGGTGAGCTTCTTCCAGGATTGGGCGAATCTGGATATCGTTTATACACCCCAGTTTGACAGCGATCGGTTCATCCGGGGCGAGGGAATCTCGTACTGGAATGCCAATCTGGGACGAACGGCGGGGGAGGATGTGCACATTCATACCGACAAGCCCGACCGCTGGTTTCGGGATGATGAAGTGGCCCTGCGTCTGTACAAAAACATCAACAATTACGAGTTTGCCCTGTACGGCTATCATGGGTTCTGGAAAAGTCCTGCCGGGCAGAATGCAGCCGGTCTGGCAACGTTTCCGGATTTGAATGTGTACGGCGCCAGCGTCCGCGGGCAGGTCGGCAAGGGTATTGGGAATGCGGAAATCGGCTATTATCAGTCGCGCGATGATGAAAACGGCGATGACCCGATGACGGCGAATTCCGAGATGCGGTATCTGCTCGGCTATACGCAGGAAATCGGCACGGATTTCACGGCCGGAATGCAGTATTATGTTGAGCAAATGCTGGATTATGACGCCTACAAACAGTCGCCGGGAATGACGCGGGATGAGTTTCGCCATGTTCTGACGCTGCGGCTGACCAAACTGCTGATGAACCAGAACCTGACGCTTTCTTTCTTTGGGTATTATTCGCCCTCCGACAAGGATGCCTATCTGCGGCCGAACGTGCACTACAAAGCCAGCGACCGCTGGTCGATGGAAATGGGGTCCAATATCTTTTTCGGCGACTATCGAAACACCTTCTTTGGACAGTTTCGGGACAACACAAATCTTTATGCGGCAATCCGTTATAGTTTTTAGAGGTGCAAAGTGCCCTTTTGGAGGTTGAACGGCCTGGGCGGTGAACCTTTCTTTTTTTTCAAAGAAATGTTATACTAGGAAAATAAAACAAGAAGCTGTTTTTGGAGGTGTTTTAGCGGGAATTGGAAAAAATCAGAGAGCATATCAAGGTCCAGCAGGAACGCGCCATTCTTGTCGGGGCCTATCCAAAAGATAAAAACGGTCAAAAGAAAAATGATAACCTGGCGGAATTGACGGCCTTGGCGGAAAGTGCCGGGGCGATAGTCGTAGGCCGCCTGCAGCAGCGGCTCAGCCGCATCAATCCCTCTACTTATATCGGCAAAGGTAAGGCCGAATATCTTTCCCAAAAGGTTCAGGAAAGCCAGGCCAATCTGGTCATTTTCGATAATGACCTGACACCCGGGCAGATTCGGGAGCTCGAAAAAATCGTTAAAGTGCGGGTTCTGGATCGCAGCGAACTGATTCTGGATATTTTTGCCACGCGGGCGCAAACCAAACAGGCCAAACTTCAGGTGGAACTGGCTCAGCTCGAATACACCTATCCCCGTCTGACGCGGATGTGGAGCCATTTGGATAACGTGGCTGGCGCGGGGGGCGGTACGGCGGCCGGTGCGGTCGGCGGTATTGGTACACGCGGTACCGGTGAAAAGCAGCTCGAAATCGACCGCCGGCTCGTCAGCAAGCGCATTACAGACCTGAAGCGGGAACTGGCCGAGATTGACCGGCGGATTCTGCGGGAAATCGCCGGTCGAAAAGACTTTTTCAAGATTTGTCTGGTGGGCTATACCAATGCCGGCAAAAGCACCCTTCTGAATGCCCTGACGGGGGCCGATGTGCTCGTGGAAGACCGTCTTTTTGCGACGCTGGATACCCGCACCCGCAAGTGGCGGATTGACGGCGGTCTGGAGGTGCTTTTGAGCGATACCGTCGGGTTTGTGAGCAAACTGCCGCATCATTTGGTTGCTTCGTTTAAGGCCACGCTCGAAGAGGCCGTCCACGCCGACCTTCTGCTTCACGTGGCGGATGCTTCCAGCCCTGAGGTCTTTGACCAGATTCAAAGTGTCCAGAAGGTTCTGGAGGAAATCGGCTGCGGCGGAAAGCCGGTTCTGCTGCTGCTGAACAAGTGCGACCGTATTGCCGACGGAGGGCTGTTCGATTCTCTCCAGTCTGTTTATCCGGATGCCCTGTGCATTTCGGCCCGTTCCGGCCTGAATCTGGATTTGCTGGCGCAGCGAGTTCTGGATTATGTGAAAGGACAGAACATCTATATCCGCCTGCACTGTGCACCTTCGGAGGGCAGAATTATTGCTTTTCTGCGAACGCATGCGGCGGGTCTGAAGGAATGCTACGATGAACAGGGGGTGCTTCTGGAAGGGTGGCTGGGCCGAAATCAGCTGCCGCATCTGCGTCATTTGGGAGCCCAGCCCGAAGAAGTCTGCCTCTAATCCGTCCGGCAAATCTGCGGACATTTCTTGCCAAACACCGCTTTGTATGCTTTACTGTCGGTATGTTTCGACAGGTAACGATCATCGGTGATGGTGCGATGGGGACCGTCTGCGGGATGCTGCTGTGCCGCAACGGCGTCCGGACAACGCTGTGGGGTTATGATGCCGCTCAGCTGACTCAATTCGAGAAAGCGCGCGAAAACACCCGCTTTCTGCCCGGCTATCGGCTGCCGGAGGATTTGCGGCTGGAGCCGGATGACTCCAAAGCAATGGCAGGAGCCCAGCTGCTGGTGTCGGCGGTTCCCTGTCAGTATGTTCGCTCCGTTTGGAGCCGCCTGAAGCCCTTTGTGCCGCCGAAGGTGCCGATTGTCAGCGTTACCAAAGGGCTCGAAAACGGCACCCTGCTTCGTCCGTCGGAGATTCTGGCGGATGTCCTCGGAGCCGACCGAACGCTTGCCGCTCTGTCAGGGCCGACGATTGCGGAGGAATTGATGCGGGGGCTGCCGGCCACAGCGACGGCGGCCTGTGAGGATTTGCATCTGGCCGAAGCGATTCAAAAAACGTTCTCGACCCCCTTTTTCCGGGTTTATACCAACAGCGATTTGAAGGGGGTTGAGCTGGCCGGCGCAATGAAAAATGTGATTGCCATTGCCGCCGGCGGAATTGATGGTATTGGGGCCGGAGACAATGCCAAGGCCGCTCTGATTACGCGGGGGCTGGCGGAAATCAAGCGGCTGGGTGTGGCAATGGGGGCCCAGGAAAGCACCTTTGCGGGCTTAAGCGGCCTGGGCGATTTGGTCACAACCTGCATCTCTCCCAAAGGACGCAACCGCACGTTTGGAGAACGGATTGGGCGGGGAATGACCGCCGCGGAGGCCCTGGCACAGACGGCGGGCGTTGTGGAAGGGGTGACGACCTGCCGTTCGGTGGTGGACCTGGCGGCCAAGTGGGGGGTTGAGATGCCGATATCCGAGGCGGTGCTGGCTGTTGTGTCCGGCCGGATGACGGCAAAGGAGGCCATCTCGGCTTTGATGAGCCGCTCTCTGAAGGCCGAGTGATTTTGTTCAAAGAAGACATTTCTCTCCCTCATTCTTTCTTTTTCTTCTTTTTTTATAGGACTAAACTTTTCCGCCCTTCCTCCTTCTCGGAATCTTTGTTCCTGATTTTGTTTTGAAAAACCGTGCATTGACATTGAGTGCAGATTCCGACGGCCGTTTCAAGAAAAGTTTCCGCGTTATTATCAGACGGAAAATCTGCCGGCAGGACAATTTGCCGGAAAGAGATGGAAAAGGCGAACATTATGTACACTTTAAATACCCAGGCGGTGTTGTCGGAACAAGCTCTCAGGAAGCGTGCTAATGTTGAAGGGGATTCCTGACGACGAAAGAACGGAGACAAAATGTTTAGATGGGTTTTCTAAATAAGGTACGGATGGGGGAGCGAGCAGGGAGTTTAAAGGCTATGTGCCGGGAAACTGAATATGTTTGGTAAGAAGTACGGTCCAATCGGAGTGGATTTGGGCAGCGGCCATCTGCGGGCGGTTCAGCTCGGACAGAATGGTCAGGGTTTGTTTCTCCAGGCCGGAGGAATACGGAGCAAACCCGATGAGATAAAGTTTGGTACCCCGGAATGGCAGCGGTGGGCCCTCGAAGCCCTGCGGGAAATTGTCCGTGAAAGTTCCTTCAAGGGAGCCAAGGTGACAACAGCCCTGCCGTCGGATGACTTGTTTATCGACCAGGTCCGGGTTCCTCGGGCCTCTTCGGCAGCGGCGATGGAACAGGCCGCCTTTGCCAAAGTCCAGTCCAAACTGCCGTTTAAGCCCGAAGAAGGACTGCTGAAGTACGTTTTGGCTGAACCCGCGGAGGGCAAGGGGGCGGAAGTGGAGGTCGTTGTGATGGGTGCCGGTCGGCTGGCGCTGGAGGTGCATTTGGCGATTTATGAACAGGCCGGTCTGGAGGTGGCGGGGATAATCCCGTGGCCGCTGGCAATGATCACGAGTTATGCAAGGTTTTTCTGCCGGCGGAAACACGAGCAGGACCGCGTGTCGATACTGATGTCGGTCGGCACGCATCACTGCAATGTCGTCATTTGCCGGGGGATGGCCCTTCTGTTCGCGCGGGTGGTTCCCATCGGATTTGCTGAACTGAATAACGATGCCGGTATGATGCATCGGCTCATTGCCGAACTGGATGCCTGCGCCCGCTATTATCAAACGATGCCGTCGGCTGCTCCGATCGAGCGGCTGGTTTTTCTGGCCGGAAGCGGTGTCAGCCGCGCCGTCTGTGAAGGGGTTGCAGAGTTGGCCCAGCGGATGCAGATTGCCGCACAGGTCGGCGATGTTCTCTCGGCGATTCGATTGGACCCGGTGGAGCAGAAGATGATGATTGATCGGCGCAACTCCAAGGTGGACTGGTCTCTGGCCTTTGGGCTTAGTTTACAGGGAGTGAAAGGGTAGAAAACAGAACCGTTCTGATTGGTGGAGAATACGGATATGGCAACGATTAATTTTGTACCGGATGATTATATTCAGCAGCGGCAGTCCAGCCGCGCCAATTCTCTTTATCTGATTCTGCTGGTGGCGGTTCTGTGCGGAATCGGCGCCACCTTCTCGGTTTTGAAGATGCGCCAGCGCTCCGTTCAGGCCGAACTGAACCAGCTCAGTCAGCAGCTCAGCCAGGCCAAAGAACAGATTGCCAAACTGGAAGAGTTAAAGAGCAAGAACAAGACCCGTATGAATGTAATGATGATGACGGCCAACCTGATTGAACCGGTGCCGCGCAGCATTCTCCTGGCCTGCCTGACCAACAATCTGCCCAGCGGAGTCTCTTTGACCGCCCTCGAAATGAAGGAAAAGGAAAAACCCAAAACGGCGTCTCCGGCACCTTCCGCCGCCAAGCCGGGAGCCGCCAAAAAGCCGGCTGCTGCTGTGAAACCCGGTCCGGCATCCGCCAAGGCGGCCGCAGAGACGCCGGCGTCCCCTCCGGAATCGGAGGTGACGCTGACCATTCAGGGGCTGGCGCCCAGCGATATCGAGGTGGCCAATTATATTGCCAATCTCAATGAAGCCGTTCTGTTTGACCAAGTGCAGCTGGTCCAGAGCGAGGAGCGGGAAGTGGAAGGACTGAAGTTTCGGGAGTTTCGTCTGACCGCACGAATTCGCCCCGACCTGAAACTGACCCGAAAAGATATTGAGGAAATTCGCAAAAAACGCGACCAAACCATCTGACCGAAAGGGGATGTCCGATGAACAGCGGAATTCGCCATATCATCTTTTTCATCATGATTGTCGCCATGGTGTACGTTTCGTACGCCTATATGATTCGTCCGGCCAATGAGTATCTCACTCAGCAGCGGCTGCAAATGGAGGCCGGTCGGGCCAAACTCGAGGAACTCCGCCGGGCTACGGCGGCCTCGGAGGACCTCAGTGTGCAGCTGGAGCAGATGGAAAAGATTATTCGCGAGTTTGAGAGCAAACTGCCCCCCAGCAGCGAGATTCACACTGTGCTCGAAAACGTCACTCTTATCGCCCAGCGGCACGGGCTGGTGCCCAAGATGATTCGAACCCTTAAGACGACGACCAACGGCGGATACATTGAACAGCCCCTTGAGATGGAGCTTCACGGAGATTTTAACTCCTATTATGCCTTCCTGCTTGAGCTGGAACGGCTCGACCGGATTACGAAAATCCGCCAGCTCGAACTGAAAAAGAAATCCAAATACGAAGGCCAGATGGAGGCCAAGTTTGTCATGAGTATTTTCTTCCAGAATTCCAAAGCGTAACGGACCGCTTCGTTTTGTCCGGCAGCGGTCCCTTGGATAAGGAGTTGCCCTATGCTGTCTTTTTTGCGAGATGGAAGTCAGACCCCGGCAGCCGCCCAGATGCAGACTGAAGGAACTTCAGCTCCTTCGTCGCCGGCGACTCAGGATTTTCTGCGTCCGGCCGTGCGGAACCAAACGGTCAAGCAGGGAACTGTTTTGCTGGCGGTGTTGTTTCTGGCCGGAGGTGCGGCCGTTTGGTGGATGATTAAAAAGTCCGGTCTGTCCCAGGCCCAGGGGGCCACAGCGGCGGAAACCTCTCACATAGACGAGATGCTTTCCCAGCTGAAAAGTTTCCAGAAAGATATGAATTCTCAGATGAGTTCCGTCTCCAGCCGCTTTTCCCAGATTTCCCAGCTCGGTCAAATTACCGTCGAGGAACTGAAGAAAAATCCGTTCCGTCAGGAATGGACGCCGGTTTCTCCCGGTGAGGATTTGTCCTTCAGTCAGTCGCTTCTTCGCAAAGAAGAAATGCGCCGCAAAGCCGCCGGGCTGAAACTGTGGAGCATCACCGCACGCCCGGACCGGTCCTGCTGCATGATCGGCGACAAGGTCCTCTATATCGGGGACGCCGTCAGCGGATTTGTGGTCAAAGAGATTCATCCGGACCGGGTGGTTCTCGGCTGGGAAGACCTTACTGTGGAGCTGAAAATAGAGGAATGAGGCGATTATTCGGAAAAAATAAAACGGCCTCGGAGCCGGTGGCCCTGGCCGACCTCGAAGATCAGAACGGCCAAATCGAATTGGCCCCCGGTCTGAGGAATCTGTATTGTCCGGAGCCCAAGGCTGCTCTGCATGTCCGCGATTTGGCGGATGTGCTGGCGGAGATGGGGGTTTTGACCGCCGAACAGCTTCAGGAACTCCGAACGGAGAAAGTCCGGGGGGAGGAGCTGGAAAAACACCTCAAAAAGAAGGGGATTTCGCCGGAAGCGATTCTGGAGGCCAAGGCCCGGCTGTACGGCTATGAGTTTGTCCGGCTGGACCCCGAAAAGGTGGACCGGGAGGTTTTCAAAAAACTCGACAAGGACTACATTCGCACCAATCACCTGATGCCGGTGGCCGTAGAGAACAATACGCTCGTGCTGGCCGCCAGCGACCCAGCCAATGTTTTCGGGTTTGATGATGTCAAACGGCAGACGGGAATGAACATTCGGGTGGTTGTCTGTATGCCTGAAAATATCGAGGCCGTCTGCGACGCCTTTGATGAAAGCAAGTTCGATTACAACGTCGATGAAATCATCAGCGATTTGGGCGAAATCGAACTGGTTCAGGAAACCGAAGAAAGCATTGAAGACCTCGAAAAAAGCGCCGGTGAGTCGCCTGTCATTAAGTTTGTCAATTATATCCTCAGCAATGCCCTGCGGGAAGGGGCCAGCGATATTCATATTGAACCGAAGGAAAAATACACGAAAATCCGCTATCGAATCGACGGCGTTTTGTTCGAAATTCAGCAGGCACCGGCTAAAATGCATCCGGCCATTGTTTCACGCCTGAAGATTATGGCCAATCTGGACATCTCCGAGCGGCGCGTCCCGCAGGATGGAAAAATCGCCGTAATTATGGGCGGGCGAGGCGTTGATTTGCGGGTGTCGGTACTGCCGACCTGCCACGGCGAAAAAGTGGTGGTTCGCCTGCTGGACAGCAAAAGCATCATGCTCGGCCTGGATAAGTCGGGCATGGAGCCCCGGGTGCTCAAGGCCTTCCAGGACCAGATTGAACTGCCGCACGGCATTCTCCTGGTCACCGGCCCCACAGGCAGCGGCAAAAGCACGACGCTTTATTCGGCCCTGGCCCAGATGGACAGCGAACGGCTGAACGTCTCCACAGTGGAGGACCCGGTCGAATATCAGCTGGAGTACTGCAACCAGGTTCAGGTGAACGAAAAAGCCGGAATGACCTTTGCCGCGGCCCTGCGCAGTCTGCTTCGTCAGGACCCGGACATTATCATGATCGGCGAAATTCGCGACCAGGAGACCGCCCGCATTGCCGTCCAGGCAGCTCTGACAGGCCATTTGGTGCTGTCTACACTGCACACCAACGATGCTCCCAGCAGCGTCTCCCGATTGGTGAATATCGGCGTAGAACCGTACCTGATTGCCGCCTCGCTGAATGCCATCCTGGCCCAGCGCCTTGTGCGGCGAATCTGTGAGAATTGCAAGGAATCTGTTCCTGTTCCGGATGCGGTGCGGCGGTATTTCGAGCGGGCCCGGATTGAGATTAATGAAATGATGCGCGGCAAAGGTTGCGACAAATGCCGCCAGAGCGGCTATTCCGGCCGAGCGGGCATTTTTGAACTGCTGGTTGTGGATGAAAAATTCCGCCAGCTGATTCACGAAGACCCCTCTGTCCACAGCATGCGGAAGGCCTTCGCCAAAAGCGGCTGGCCGACGCTGTGTGAAGACGGTCTTCAGAAAGTCAAGAAAGGAATCACTACCATTGAAGAAGTCCTTCGGGTGACCGAAGAGGTCCGTCTGGAAGAAGAGGAACCGCCAGCCAAGGCGGCCGTTAAAACGGCTTCGGAATCGTCGGTTGTTTCCGGGGAGAATGCTTCGACGGAAAAGAAACGAACGGAACGAGCGAGGAAAAAAGTATGATTTCAGTCAAAGATATCCTGGCGATTGCTATTCAGTCCGGTGCGTCGGACGTGCATATCAACACCAATCTGCCTCCGGTGATGCGCATCAACACGGAACTGATTCTGATGGATATGCCGGAGGTGTCCGCGGAGGATGCGGCCGCGATGGTGCTGGAGATGGTCGGACCGGAAAAATTCAAGAAGTTTGAGGAAAAGCGAGACCTGGACTTTTCGACGATGATTGACGACGGCAGCCGATTCCGCGTCAATGCCCATTACCAGAAGGAAAGCATCGCCATTTCTTTCCGTGCCATTTCCAACAAAGTGCCGGATATCAACGACCTGCATCTGCCGGAAATCGTCAAGGAACTGACGGACCTGCCGCGCGGTCTGGTGATTGTCACCGGTCATACCGGGTCGGGCAAAAGCACCACACTGGCCTCGATGATCGGCGTCATCAACAAAAAATACAAAAAACGCATTATTACCCTTGAAGACCCTATCGAATATCTGCTTGAAAATCAGTCCTGCATGATTGAACAGCGGGAAATCGGCTCGGACTGTCCGACTTTTGCCTCCGGTCTGCGGCATGCCCTTCGTCAGGACCCCGACATCATTCTGGTCGGCGAAATGCGCGACCTGGAAACCACCAGTGCGACGATTACCGCCGCCGAAACGGGCCATTTGGTGCTGTCCACTCTGCACACGGTGAACGCGTCTCAGACCGTCGAGCGTATCATTGATATTTATCCGGCCAGCCAGCAGAACCAGATTCGGGCGATGCTGGCCAACACGCTGCAGGCGGTGATTTCCCAGACGCTGTTTCGGCGCGTTGACCAGCCGGGAATGGTGCCCTGCACGGAGATCCTTTTGTGCACCTCGGCGGTCCGCAACTGCATCCGTGAAAACCGGATTTATGAGATTCCCAACATTATTGAAACCTCCCGGCGTCTGGGAATGCAGAGCATGGATTTCAGCATTCAGCAGATGTATGAAGCCGGCTATATTGACCGCGAAGAGGCGATTAACCGCTCCAGCAACCCGGCCAAGATGGAAAAACTGCTTTCGCCGGCCCCCGTCCGGAAAACCGCTCCTTCTGCTAAAGCCAAAGTAACCGCCTGATGGAGTAAGAAAAGATGAATATTCTGGAGAAACTCGGTACACAGACCTCCCGTTCGCAGCGGCTGGAAGAAGCTGCGGCCGTCTCTCATGCGGCCCCCAAACCCAAGTCCCGGGGGTTTCGAATCGAATTCGGCCCAAGCCGCAAAGATATTCTGAACTTTACCAATCAGCTGGCAGTGATGCTGCGGGCGGGCATCAGTCTGCAGGATGCCCTCGAATCCATCGGGGCCCAAATCCAGAAACAGAAGTTTCGCAGGATTGTGCTGGACCTCAAACAGCAGATTGAAGCGGGCAAAAGCTTCTCGCAGGCTCTCAGCGCCCATCCGGAAGTTTTCAGCAATCTGTACATCAATATGGTGGCGGCCGCTGAAATCTCCGGCTCAATGAGTTCGATGCTCCAGCGTCTGGCCGAATACCTCGACCAGGAGGCGGAAACCCGAAGCCAGGTCATCAGCGCTATGATTTACCCAATCATTATCGGCGTCATGGCGGTTACCTGCGTGACCTTCCTGCTGACCTTTGTTCTGCCGCGGTTTCTGGTTGTTTTTGAAGGCAAGGAGCATCTCCTGCCGGCTCCGACCAAACTGATTATGGCCCTCAGCACCGGAGTTCGCTCCTATTGGTTCATTGTCTTTCCGGCTATCGGAATGCTGTTGGTCGGCTTCTGGTATTTCACCCGAAAAACCCCCATTGGAAAACGATGGTGGGACCGCACAAAACTGCGGATTCCTCTCTTGAGAACTCTGTGCCGAAGCCTGTATATTACCCGCAGCATGCATACGATGGGAGTGCTGACCAATGCAGGCGTGCCCATCCTCGATACCATTTCGATTACCGCGCAAATCACCGGCAATACGCTCTATGAGAGCATGTGGAAGGGGGTTTTTGAAGAGGTGCGGCAGGGCAAGAAGATTGCCTCCAGTCTGGCACAGTTTACGCTGATGCCTTCCAATGTGGTTCAGATGATTCAGTCCGGCGAGGAATCCGGAACTCTCGGCGATGTTCTCAATGACATCTCCCAGTTTTATGCCCGAGAATTGCGGACCGTCATCAAAACCGTAACCAGTATGATTGAACCGCTGATGATTGTCGTGATGGGACTGCTGGTGGGCTTTATTGCGATGAGCATTATTCTGCCCATCTTCAAAATGTCCAGCGTTGTCACCAGCGGCTGATGCAGGAGGTTTATTCTATGACCGATGCAAAAAATCGAAGGAGCATGGGATTTACTCTGCTGGAGGCGCTCTTTGCCGCCGTTCTGATCGGCCTGGCGATTGCCGCGCTCCTGGGTACCAGCAGCGCCTTTACGATGAAGAACGCCGCCGGTGTGGACCTGTCCACAGCGGAGTTTCTCATTGAGGAAATTCGGGAAATGACGGCTTCAGAACCGTTTGATTCTCTGACGGCCTATGACGGCCAGTCCTACAATCCGCCCATCGACGTGCAGAAAAATCTGCTGGAGGATTTTGCGGTTTTTACCCAGCAGATTCAGGTGGATTACGTGAATGCCTCGGATTTAACCCAAACCGTTACAGGTCCCACCGATTTTATCCGGATGACTGTCACGATTCTCAAAAACGGCCGGCCTGTCAGTTCGGCCAGCTGGATTCGGGCTCGCCTGTAAGAGTACGGGAGAATGAATATGAAAACGCTCCGTTTCGTTCCAAACGGCTTTACGATGATAGAGGTCCTGATTTCGATGACCATCCTGGCCGTTCTGATGGCGGCCGTTGCGGTGGCGTTCGATGCCTCCATGAAAAACTACAAGGATAACGAAGGGCTGGCCAAACAGATGAATATCGCCCGTGCAGCTCTTCTGCGGATGACAAACGACATCCGTACGGCCCGCGGAATTGTCGCCGATGCGGACAATACACAGTGCAGCATCGACAAAGACGGCGACGGTGAAGCGGATATCAC
This sequence comes from Anaerohalosphaeraceae bacterium, assembly GCA_035378985.1. Taxonomy (NCBI): domain Bacteria; kingdom Pseudomonadati; phylum Planctomycetota; class Phycisphaerae; order Sedimentisphaerales; family Anaerohalosphaeraceae; species Anaerohalosphaeraceae bacterium. The sequence goes on along the minus strand of DAOSUR010000001.1, from coordinate 461,917 downwards.
CTATCGGTTTGATGGAAACCAAAAGGTCTTGTATCTGGATGTTTACTCCGCCGGCTCGACGAGTTCCTATGTCCTTTGCAAAAATATTGCAGGGATGACCTTTACACGGGCTATGGTTCCCGGCCAGCCCACCCTCGTCCGCAATGTCCGAATTACAATGACAATTACCGATGACGCGGGCCAGATGGCCAAGAAACTGGTCGCTGCCGCCGTCGTCCGAAGAAACCTGTAAATTCCCCAATAACGGATACCGAAGATTCCTTTTCCAAACGCAAACCTTCTCCTGATGAAGGCGGTTTGCGGGTCAGTTTTCTCTGTTTCTTGCCCATTTCTTGTATTTTTCGAAGGTTTCGAAATTCTGCCAGATTTTTTTGTCCCATTGGTCGCCGATATCCAGAAAATAATCTCTCGCATCTTCTTTGTCGCCGGCGGCACAGGCCATAAAACACAGACGGTTTAAGGTTGGAATGTCCAAACAATCCGGAAATTGCTTTTCGAAATCTTTCTTTCCCTCCTGAATTCGCTTGTAGTCGAAACCGGATGTTTGAAATTGTTCAATACTTTTTTCGTAACGAACCATTTGGTTGGCCAGCAGAAAATAAAGGGACTGTCCAAGTTTGTCTTTTGTAAGCTCGGCTGCCTGTGCGGCCAGTTTTTCATACTGTCCGGGGGTTCCATACCATCGGGGAAGATAGGCAAAACCCCGAACTAAATAAAGAGAGAAGTAGGTAGGTTCCGCTTCGACCCCCTTTTGGAAGGAGGTCTCAATTTCGTCAATTTTTCCCAGTCCCATAGCGACCTCAATCCAGAGCGAATAAAGTGCGGGATTGGTTTTGTCGATTGTCTCTGCTTCCGTTAAGAGCTCTCTCGCTTTCAGCAGTCTTTCGTGAAAAGGCCCCCATGCCTCCGGTGCAACGGTCTTTGAATAACCGGAACCTCGAATCTGCCACCCCTGGGAAATATAAGAGGCGGCCAGGGCAATCCGAGCGGCGGCGGAATTCGGGTAGCGGGTAAGCCATTTTTCACAGAGTCGAATGTTGTCTTCAAAGGGCTGATCACCATAACCGATTTGAAAGGCGCTGTAAAAGGCTTCCAGCTGCCATGTACCGTTGCTGAATCGGCGTTTTTCCTCCTGAATCCGGGATGCCGTCCTTTCCAGTACATCAAAATCTTCATAACACAGAAGCATCTGAATTTCCTGAGGGCAGAATTCACCGTTTTCATCCAGACTGTTTCGACTCAATTGTATGGTTTCACTGTAAATTCCGCACTTGCCGTTTTTTGTACAGGTATTGCTCTCCACAGAGGGGGCACAGTCGGAAGTCAAACTGATGCCGTGCCGTTGATTGTCCAAACAGAAGTTTGCCTGAATCAGTCCTGTAACACCGCCTTGCAGAAAAATGCCGTTTTCTTTGTTTCGACTGCATCGGTTGTTCAGGAGACTGATATGAACCTGGCCGTAGATTTCAATGCCTGAATAGCCGTTTTCAAAACAGGAATTTTCCTGAGCCGTGAGCGAACTGTTAGATTTGTGCCAAATGCCGTCACAGGCATTTCGGCTGCAGATATTGCCGAACAGCTCAACGGAAGCATTCTCTTCAACGGCGATGCCGCAGACTCCGTTTTCAAGACATTGATTGCCGGTCAGAATACCGTCGGCATACCCCTTTAGAGATATGCCGTGTGTGCCGTTTTTTCGACAGATGGTGTTTTTGACTTCAACATTTCCGTTGCCCAGAACAAGAATTCCGGCGGTTTTATTGTTAGAAACAAGACAGTCTGTGATTTGTACATGATTCAGGTGAACATTGTCATTGAGAATTCGAATGCCGTCGGAAGCACTGCCGGAAATCTGCAGGTGACGGACGGCGGCCCCGCTGTTTCGAATCAGCAGAACAGGCCATCGGCCTTGAATTTCATTCGAAAAAACGGGGAGATGACTGAGAGTCAGATTGGACACCTCGACTGTTTTGCAGTTTTCAATTTTCAGGATGGGATTGTATAGCGGCCCTTGAAGGACAACGCGGTTTGGATCTTCCCCGCGAAGGATAATTCCTTCTCGGAGGGTCAACTGGACCGGGTAAGTTCCGCTTTTGAGAAGAATTGTATCTCCGGGTTTAGCGGAATCGAGGACCGATTGAATTTGCCCCGAGGTTCGATTATCTACCTCTATGACCTTTCCGGAAGGAACAACAGGTTCGAGCTTTGTAATAATCCGCTGGATTTTGCCCGGCTGCAAAGCGATGGGTTTGAAATCTTCTTTTGGGATGTTCTTTTCTTCGGAGATGCCCTTCCATCGAAAAACAAAGAGAATGCCCGCAAGGCAAAAAAGAAAAATTGCCAGGCAGAGTTTTGTCTTTTGACTCATAAATTCAAACCTCCTTTCCTTCTGCTTTGCCGTCTGAAATTGATACAAGTCTTTCTGAAAAAGCAGCCGGCTTCTTGGCTGTTCCGCCCGGCGACGCTGTGGACCAAGCCGGGGTTACCCTCTGGTTCACATCTTCTCAAAGCAGCCGTTTAAGCCATTCTGTTTGTAGATATTGTACCGAGGCGGTACCGTCTGACAAGCCGTTTTTGCCATTTCCGCTCTCCGAAAGTTTGCTGGTCTTTATTCTCCAATCTGTGTAGTGTAAAAATCTGTGGAATCTGTGGTTAAAAGACTGCCTTTTTGCTTTTCGACTTTTTTTTGCACATTGTCCGCCGAATTGGTACAGTACTTCCACGTCAAACACGGACCGCCTCGGGCGGAATCTTAAACAATGAGGACCGGCTATGTCGATTACTGTGGAAGAAATCTTTGAAACCGTCAATATGACGCTCCGGCAGAACTTTGACATCCGCACACTCACGCTGGGCATCAATCTCAAAGACTGTATGGACCGCGACCTGGACCATTTCTGCGGTCGAGCCGGCCAGCGTATTGAGCAGATGGGCAAGGGTCTCAACGCTGCTGCCGACAAAATGCAGGCCAAGTACGGCATCCCTATTATCAACCGCCGCATTGCCGTCACACCCGTTTCGATCCTTCTGGAGCCGCTGCCCAAAACCAAAACCGTTGCCGTGGCTGTCGCCCGGATGCTCGACCGCTCCGCCGCCGCCGGCGATATCGACTTCATCGGCGGCTTCGGTGCCCACGTGCAGAAAGGCCTTACCGCCTCTGCCGAGAATCTGATGCAGGCCCTGCCCGTTGCTCTTTCTCAGACGCATCGGGTCTGCTCCTACTTTAACATGGGCTCTACCCGCGCCGGGTTGAACATGACCGCCGTCGAACGCTTCGGCCATATCCTCAAAGAGCTGGCCTTCCGCAGCAAAAACGGCATCGGCTGCGCCAAGGTAGCCGTCTTTGCCAACGTGCCCGATGACAACCCCTTTATGGCCGGCGCCCACCACGGGGCGGGCGAGCCGGATTTTGCCCTCAATGTCGGCATCAGCGGCCCGGGCGTTGTCAAAGCCGTCGTCGAGCAGAATCCGGACTGTGATTTAACGGAACTGTCCGAAGTCATCAAACGCACCGTCTTTAAGATTACCCGTGCCGGCGAGCTCATCGGGCGTGAAGTTGCCCAGATGCTCGGGGTTGAATTCGGCATTGTGGATATTTCGCTGGCCGCCACTCCGCGGGCCGGGGATTCCGTGGCGGAAATCATCGAGGCCATGGGCGTAAGCCGAATGGGCCGTCCCGGTACCACCGCCGCTCTGGCTTTGCTGATTGATGCTGTCAAGAAAGGCGGCTCGATGGCCTCCGGGCACGTCGGCGGCCTTTCCGGTACCTTCATTCCCGTCAGCGAGGATGCCGGAATGATTCGGGCCGTGCGGCAGGGGGCTTTGACGCTCGAGAAACTGGAGGCCCTCACCAGCGTCTGCTCCGTCGGGATGGATATGTTCGCCGTCCCCGGCAGCACGCCGCCCGATGTCCTCAGTGCCCTGATTGCCGACGAATTGTCTATCGGCATTATCAACAACAAAACCACCAGTGTGCGGGTCATCCCCGTCCCGGGCAAGAAGCCGGGCCAGATGGTTCATTTCGGGGGATTGCTGGGCTCTGCACCTGTTATGCCTGTCAGCCGGCGCGCCTCGAGGGCCTTTGTTCTCCGCCGCGGACGGATGCCCGCCCCCATCCACTCGCTCCGCAATTAGCTGCGCAGAAACTTTTCAGGAAAAGGATTTCGTCAGAAAAGGCGAGGCGTCAGCCGACCGGCCGGATATCAAAAAAGCACGAAAGATGCTGCAGGATTCGCTGCAGGGCCTGTTCGTGAGTCAGCCCCGTCAGCGGAATGGTCAGGTCGGCGTGTTTTTCATATAAAGGCGTCCGCTTTTCGTAGAGCGTCTGCAGCGTCTGGCCCGGTTCGATGACAACCCCTCGAGCCGACATATCTGCCAGCCGCTTCTGAAGCGTTTCCAGCGGCACCTGCAGGTATAGGGCATACCCGTTCTGCTTCAGATGCTTCATTGCCGATTCATAGTAAACCGCACTGCCGCCGGTGGCGATGACTGTATGATGAACATCCAGTTGGGTGAGGTATTCCTCCTCCAGTTTGCAGAAACCCTCCAGCCCCCGTTGGGCAATCAGTTCCCGAAGCGTCTTGCCTTGACGGCTCTGAAGGGCAACATCCGTATCCAGAAAGTCCCTTCGCAGGGCCTTGGCCAGAAGGACCCCCAGGGTGCTCTTGCCCGCTCCGGGCATTCCAATGAGAATCAGATTGGATTTTTCCATCGCTTCGCCGCCGGAAGGTCCTCCGGCTTCGACAACGCATCACTCGGCAGATGCCGCAAAATCTCTTTTGTGTAGATACAGGTCCCGATTGACTCCGGTTCATGGGAGTCCGAGCCGTAAATCAGTCGAACCCCGGCTTCCAGGGCTATCCGGTACAGGCGAATCCAGAACCAAAGTCCGTTATGAGCCAGCCGGGAGCCGGTCAGCTCATTGATTTCCCAGGCAATCTCGTTCCGGGCCGATAGGGCCGCCGCTTTCTTAAAAACCTCCAGGGCTCGTTCCGCATAGACATCCAGATGCATGCAGGAGGCCAGCAGACGTCCCGGGTGTGCCAAGGTATCAATTGCCGGATTCGAGACGATGCCCAGCAGGGTTTTTTCCCAGACTCTCAGGAACGTTTCTTCATCCAGTCCCCGCTGTTCAGGTTTCCAAGGGTAGTGGCCTTTGGTAGGAACATAATGAAAGCCGGCAATTACATAATCCAGACCTGAGAAGTCCTCAACCATCAGCCGGCCGTCATCCCGCTGTCCGTCCACGTCGATTTCGGCTCCGATGATGACTTGGCAGCGGGGGCGGAACTGTTCAACCAGACGGCGAATCTGTTCCACAGGGGCCTTTTTGTCCGGGTGAGTCGTATGGTCTGTAATGGCAATCATTCTCAATCCCGCCTCATCCGCCCGTCGGCAGATGGCTTCAATCGTCATCGTCGGGGCGTGCCCGCAATATTCCGTATGAATGTGAAAATCGTAGTCAATTTTCATTTCTTTTTCCGTGGTTTCAACACCCATTTTCTGCGGACATAGTTAACCATATTTTTCGAAAAATGAGAATAAGAAATTGCCGCAAAGATTTGTTTTGCCTATGACGATGAAGGAATAAAAAAACCGCCGGTTTTTCAGGCCGGCGGTTTTTTTGCGGCAGGTTTCTTATTGGACGATTTTCAGCACACTCACGGAGCGGGCAGGAAGAGATACGGAGATTTTGCCGTTCTTGACCTGAATGCCGTCCAGCGGGGCGGGTTTGACGGTGTTCGGCTTTTCGAAGGTGTTATGGGCCTGCATTGTCTCGGCCGTCAGAACCCGGCCGGTGACCGAGCCGATTTTGAACCCTTCGACATTGCAGTTCAGCTCGGCCGGTTTGTTCGGATTCAGGTTGCAGATGGAGACGTACACAGCACCGTCCCTTCCTTTGGAGGCGGATACGTGGAGGGCCGGAAGTTTTTGATTGTTGAAATCGTAATTCTCACAGGCCAGCTCTGTCGGCAGCAGCTGTCCGCCTTGATGGACCTTGTACATTTCAAAGACATGGTAGGTCGGCGTCAGGACCATCTTGTTGCCTTCCGTCAAAATCATCGCCTGCAGAACGTTGACGGTTTGGGCGATGTTGGCCATTCGAACACGGTCACAATGGCGGTTGAAGATATTCAAAAAGATGCCCGCCGAGAGGGCGTCGCGCAGGGTATTCTGCTGGTAAAGAAAACCGGGATTGGTGCCGGGCTCGGCATCCCACCACGTGCCCCACTCATCCACGAACAGGGCCACACGCTTCCGCGGGTCGTATTTGTCCATAATCTCCTTGACGTTGCGTATCACCTCGTCCACCTCGAGGGTATTTTTCATCAGGGCAAACCACTCTTTTTCATCAAACTGCGTGGCGCTGCCTTTTTCGTTATGTCCCCAGGTTCCCGTGCCGCGGACATAGTAATGCTGAGCCAGGGCGTCCATATGGCGGTGGCAGTTTTTCATCACGACTTCCGTCCAGTTGTAGTCGATGCCGCCCGGGCCGCAGGCGATTTTAACAATCTGATTGCCGGAGTAGTTGCGGACGTATGTTGCATACCGTTTGAACAGGTCGCTGTAGTATTCCGGTGTCATATTGCCGCCGCAGCCCCAGTTTTCATTGCCGATGCCGAAGTATTTGACCTTCCAGGGTTTTTCGCGGCCGTTGGCCCGCCGCAGATTGGCCATCTCGCTGTCGCCGTCAAAGGTCATGTATTCCACCCAGTCCTGCATTTCTTCGACGGTGCCCGAACCGACATTGCCCGCGACATAAGCCTGGCAGCCCAGCAGTTCGCACAAGTCCAGAAATTCGTGGGTGCCGAAGGCGTTGGTTTCCGTGACCATGCCCCAGTGGGTGTTGACCATTTTCGGGCGTTTGTCCCGCGGACCAATGCCTTCTTTCCAATGGTACTCGTCGGCAAAGCATCCGCCCGGCCAGCGCAGGACGGGAATATTCAGTGCCTTCAGGGCCTCCAGCACATCCGTGCGGATGCCGCGAATGTTGGGAATCGGCGAATCCTCTCCGACCCAGATGCCGTCGTAGATGCATCGGCCCAGATGCTCGGAAAAGTGCCCGTAGATTTCTGGTGCGATTGTATCTTTGGGCTGGTCGGCTCGAATGGTCAGCTGGGCCGGCCAGGCCGCCGCCGACAGCAGCCCGACCATCAGAAGAATCCCCGGTTTTCCTATCCTGCTGTGTGTCTTGCTTTCCTTCATTTTTGTCCCTTTCTCAAATTGTTTTCCAGTTGACGATGCCGTTTTAATCGACCTATTTCATCACACCTTCGACAAACTTAAACTTCTGTCCCCCGACGGAGGCGTCCACCATCAGGCCGCGGTCGGCCATAATGAAGACCGCCATTCCGTCTTTGTAGTCCGACTTGGCGGCCGCACCGACTGTTACAGCGGTAGCGGTGGCCTGTGCCGAAAAGGCAAACTCGCCCGAGCGGAAGCGGTCCAGGTCCTGTTTCTGGCGGAAGAAGACGATTTCGCGGAAGAATTCTCCTCCGAATGAAAAGCCCAGCGTGGCCTGCGACAGACTGGCATAACCGATTTTGCGTCCGCGTTCAAAGACCTCGCCGCGCCCGTAGGCCCCGCCGACCCAGAATGCTCCTTTGGTTACACGCGGAAACACCGCATATCCGTAGGCATTGTCAAAAAAGGACTGGATGCTCGGGTCGGCGGATTTGAACAACGCAATTGCCTCCCGTACCTCCGCGCTGAGAACATCCCGTGTTTCTTTCTTTTCCGGGACGGTAGTGCATCCTGCCGAAAGGGTCAGCAGGATAACTGTCGAGAAGAGATACCGTTTCATAAAAGAACTCCTTTCTTTTTCCTTCTTTTTAAGGAACGTTTAGCCGGATCCGCAAAGCGTGCAGATTTACGACATCTTCCTGATTGTAGTCGAGCAGGGTCTGCAGGGCCTCGGTATCGCCGTTTTCCACATAGTCCCGCCATAACTGCACTGCCATCCAGCCGTTGATGTCTTTGAGCCGGCGGCGGATATCCAGTTTTTGCTCGACTCGTTTCAGTCCGCCTTTGAGTTCCTGCTGCCAGCAGGAAAACATCAGGTCGCAGTGAACAAAGGATTTTTCCAGATGGATGCCCAGGCGTTTGCGCAGAAACGGCAGGTCAAACCGGTGCCCGTTGTAGGTGTAAATGGTCTTCACGCCCTCCAGGGCGGCTCGTATGGACCGCTCCTCAATCCCCGGACTGACCAGCTGGACGACTTCGAGCATCGGCCCCCGTTCCAGCGCCAGCCCGACGACCGTAATCTCCGCATTTTTAGGGCTCAGCCCCGTTGTTTCAATGTCCAGATAGCAACGCATAGGAAATCGCTTCTTTTCACCGAAAGACCGAAGAGTCTATGTTTTCCGCAAAAAAGCAGCGTACCCGCCGTCGTGTCCAAAATCTTTTTCCGAGCCGCAGGATGGCAGGGTCAATTCTTCCTGCTCCAGCGTAAACGACGGATGACGCGTCAGAAAGTCCTGAACGACCTGCTGATTTTCCTCCGGCAGAATGGAACAGGTTGAGTACACCAGCGTTCCGTGTTTGCGGACAAACCCGGCGGCCTGTTCGAGCAGGTCTTTCTGGGTTTGAACCATCTCAGGGATGGACTCGGGCTTGAGCCGCCATCGCACCTCCACACGTCGGGCCATCACCCCCGTATTGGAACAGGGCACATCCAGCAGGACGGCCGAGACCTTGTTTTTGGCTCCTAATGCCTCCTTGATTTGTTCAGGCGGGACACATTGCACACAGCTGATTTCCAGCCGCCGACAGTTCTCTTCGACCTTTTGGAGCCGTCGGCTGTCGGCATCCACCGCCAGAATCCGTCCCTGATTCTTCATTTTCATCGCCAGCTGAATGGTTTTTCCGCCGGGGGCTGCGCAAAAATCCAGCACAACCGCCCCCGGTTGGACCGGCAGCATCGAGGCCGCCCTGGCTGCCGTCGGGTCCTGGATGAAGAAATACCCTTTTTGAAATGTCCATAAGTCCGGCAGATACCGATGCGTATGAATGCGCAGCATCGTCTGTTCGGCGTTCAGTTCGGCGTGGACGGCCTCCGATTTGAGCAGTTCCGCCAGACGCGGGGCGGTGGTTTTCAGCAGATTCGGCTGCAGGATGATAGCGGGAATCCGGTTGGAAGCGGCACAAATGGCCGGCAGATTGTCCGCCCCATAGGCCGCCAGCCATCGTTCCGCCAGCCATTTTGGAATCGAAAAGGCGGTGCTGTAGTACTCAAGGGTTTGGCTGTCCGGGTCCGGCAGAAGCGGTTCTTTCAGCAGACATCCCGTGCCGGCCTTGGCGGAAATCCACCGACGCAGGTCGCTGCCTTCCCGGGGACAGCGGCGGTTTTCAATCAGCCGCTGCACGCGCCGAAGGACCGCATTGATGAAACCGCGCCGCCGGGCCTGTTTGCCCGCCAGCGAGGCCGTTTCGTTCACAATGGCATACTCGGCCGTATCCGGACAGAAGAGCAGCTCAAACGCCCCCAGCCGCAGCAGCGTCATCAGGTCTTTTTCCACAAAAGACGGCTTCAGCTCTGCCGCCGCCGTCAGCACCGTATCCAGCAGCGTCCGGTTCCTCAGGACCCCCAGCACTAAATCCGTCACCTGGCCCCGTGATTCGGCATCCGGCAGAGTTTGGTCAAGCAACTCAGAGGCGGTGTGCTGTCCCTCTTCCCAGCTGAGCAGAATCTCTGCCGCCAAACCGCGATTCGAGGATCCAAAAGATTTCATTCGAGAACTCCCTTCAGAACTTTTTCCAGCGGCAGGAATAAATCTCCCGGCTGGCAGGCCCGTCCGTTGACAAAAGCGCTGAACGGCATCAAATCGGAACCGGCCGGCTTAATCCACTCGATCCGCACGGCGTCCTGTCCGCACCAGACATCCAGATTGTCATTGAGCATTCCGCAGGGCTGATAGGTGGAATTGCTGGCCGGAACCGCCCGGGCTTTCTGGATAATCACCCGCCAGGAGCGGCCGGTCTTGCCGGAAACATAGACCGCCTGCGCACCCGGCCAGGGCCACAGGGCCCGGATTTGATTGACGACCGCCGACGCCGGTCGGCTCCAGTCGATAAACCCGTGCTCTTTCTTCAGTTTCGGGGCATACGTGACAGCGGATTCATCCTGCGGGATCAGCACAACCCGTCCGGCCTCGATGTTGTCCAGCGTTTGCATCAGCACCGGCACTGCCAGGGCGGCCAGGCGGTCGTGAAGAGTCTGGGCATTGTCCTCCGGTTCAATCGCCAGAGAGGCCTGCGCCAGGATGTCGCCGGCATCCATCCGGTCGGCCAGCGTGATGATGCTGATGCCGGTTTCCGTTTCGCCGTTCATCAGGGCCCAGTGAATCGGGGCGGCCCCGCGGTATTTCGGAAGCAGCGAAGCGTGAACGTTGATGGCCCCATACGGAAAGAGGTTGATGACCGGCCGGCTGATTTTCTGACCGAAGGCGATGACCAAAAGCAGCTCGCCCTTGCAGGCGGCGACCTTCTCGGCCCATTCCGGATGGTTGATGTTCTCGCTTTCCCGGCAGTCCAGTCCTTTCTGTTCACACCAGAGCCGGACCGGTGTCGGCCTGGGCTGGCGATGACGTCCTGCCGGACGGGCCGGCTGCGTGAAAATCCCTGCCAGGGTATGCCGGCTTTGCAGGACGGCCTCCAGACACGGAAGCCCGAACTCCGATGAGCCGAAAAATACAATTCGCATTCAAACAGACCCTCAGTATGGCCGTTGCGGTTCGAGAAAACAGATTCTGACCGGCCATTATAGAGCCCGCCGGTCGGATGCACAAGTGCCGCCTTTATTTCGTCCGTCTTTCGGCGGGCGATTCGATGTGAAAGACCTCCCGAAGAGGCTGCTGGACGGGGCTGTTGTCCGGATTTGACGGCATAATCTCCTTCATATAGGCCCACCATTTCTGACAGATTTCCGTTTTGGCGACCTCATTCCACCGCTGTTCGTCTTCAATTTCCGCATAACCGAACAGCTGGTTCGTCTGCGGGTCCAGAAAGATGGAATAGGTCTTTACGCCGTGCTCCAAAAGGGTCTGTTCCAGCTGGGGCCAGATGGGATTATGACGCTTTTCGTATTCGGCTTCCTGTCCGGGATACACCTGCATCACAAACGCCTTGCGTATCATCCGTACCCTCCTTTAGTTCAGTCGGGCTGTTTCCAAAGCGGCGTGTGCCGCAGCGGATTGTTTCTGGCGGGGTTTTGGAAAATCGGAAATGCCCAGAAGCCGGGCGATTCGACGCGGGATGTCCGTGTTGTCCAGCACGCCGGTAAAGTGTTCGGCCCCGGGCCCAAAGGCCAGCAGAATTACCGGCCCGTTGCTGTGGTTTTTGGACGACCATTCGGTTTTCATCCAATTGGGTTTCAGCCCGCCTCCGTAAAGGGTCAATCCGCCGGTTTCGTGGTCGGCAGTCACCAGAACGAGCGTTTGTTTGTCGGCGGCGGCAAACTCGAGCGTCTCACGCACCGCCGTATCAAACAGCAGCGTCTGGCGGACGGCGGCCTTGGCATCATTTGAATGGCAGCACCAGTCAATCTGGCTGCCTTCCATCAAAAGAAAGAACGGCTTTTGCGGGGAACTGCCTGACAGAATCCGCAGCGCCGCCCGCGTCATCTCCGCCAGGGTCGGTTCCGGCGGCAGGGTGGTCATGGCATCCCAAGCAAAAAAACCCAGCACGCGTCCGGAGGGGGCTGTCTCCATCTGTTCTCTCGTGGAAACAATGCGCCAGCCCGCTGCTTCGGCTTCCGCCAGCAGATTTCGCCCGTCGGTTCGACTCCCTTGCGGCTGCGGCAGCCAGTATTTGCGTCCTCCGCCCAGCAGGACATCCGCACGGCTTTCGAGCAGCTGAACGGCGATTTGGGCCTCCAGGTCGCGGTCGTGAATATGGGCCGCCAGTCCGGCCGGCGTGGCGTGGGTAATCGTGGATGTGGCCACCGCCCCGATGCGGTAGCCGTTCTGCTGGAGCCGCTCGGCAATCGACATCCAGTCTGCCCCTTTGGAATCCTGTCCGATTCGGTCGTTACGGGTCTTGATGCCGTACATCAGGGCCGTAATGCCCGCCGCTGAATCCGTTACCTCTCCGCGGATATTATGCGTGCACACCAGAGCTGTATAAGGCATTCGTTCCATCCACAGCCGCCCGTCTGCTCCGACCGCCGCCTGACGGGCCAGGGCAATCTGGTTGATGCCCATCCCATCCCCAATGCACAGAATGATGTTTTTCGGACGCTCCCCGACGGGATTGGAAAGCGTTTCTTTGCTTGTCGGCGGCTGATAAAAGGAAATATCTGTTTCCGCCGGTGCGAGATAGTGCCAGACGGTGGAACAGCCGGCAAAGGACAGTAAGAAAACCAAAAGAGTCAAAACAAAAAAGCGGATTCGAGGGTTCAACAGCATTGCGGAGTTATCCTTTCGCACGTGCATACCAATCGGGGTCTTGAGCCAGTTTAGCGCGGGCTTCTTCAGTCATCAAGGCAAAGGCCGGATAGGTGGATTCCCACGCCCGCAGCGTAAAGGGCGTACTGCGCATCTTTTCCACCTCGATGCCTGCATCCTTCAGATAAGAGCCGTAAATATGGAGGGAATCGCTGATGTCAACATAGCGGCCGACGCGGACCGGCTTGCCCAGTTTGACGGCCAGACGCTCGGCGATTGTCCGCTGAAGGTCCGTCAGGGCGTAGGCATTCATAAACCAGGCCTTGTATAAATCCCGGCTTCGCCAGTGCGTATTCATATTCAGCACAAAGCCGCCTTGTCCGTCTTCTGTCAGACGGCACCAGATGCGCTGCAGGCAGGGCGGGTCTTGTGTTTTCGGGTCCGCCGTAGGCATCCAGGTAATCGCCTGGGCCCGTCGGGTATAGTGACAGGCCGCCAGGGCCTCAACCATCGAGTCGATTTGATTAACGGGGGCAAAGGGCTTTGGACTGGTGGGATTTCGGAGATCTTCCGTCGGACAGTAGGCAAACAGCCGCTGATGATAGGTGTAGGTCCATTTGCCCGCCGCCGGGTCAATCCAGTGATCGTGAATGCCGTCCACCACCTCCTGCCGATACGCCTCCAGTTCCTCCGGCCCGCCGGGAAAGTTTTTGTGAATCCGCGGTTCCCGGAAGGGGTCGCTTACGGTAATCATCACGGTGGCATCCTTGCTGGGCGGGTCGCCCGGGCGGTCATACTGGGTCGGAATCGTCAGCCCGTAATCCCACACCGCCAGCACCGCCTTCTCCCACGCCTCCGGCAGACAATCCGCCGCAACCGTCAGGACAGGCAAATTCCCGTCTGAAGAACAAGATGGCATCGAAAATCTCCTTTAGGTTAAAGCCCCAGTTCCTCTTTGGTCAGGCCGAGGGATTCCCGCTGGTCTTCCGGGATTTTGGTTCGCAGCAGCTCGCGGGCGGCTTCCGCATTTTTTGAGTTCGGGCAGTTTCGGATAATCTGTCGGCATAAATCAACACCTTTTCGATAGGAAATGAACCGTTTGCCGGCAGCCTGCAAAAAAAAATCCTGTGCTGCCGCCAGCTCGTTGGCCCCGCACACTTCGTTGTATTCATCGTTTTCGGTTGGGCCTCGAACAGCGGCCGGTGCCTCAGCCGTCCGCGAATTGGGGTCCGCCGGAACAGGGACCGGGCGGTTCGGGTCCGCCGGTCTGATACCCGGCCCAAATTCTTCTCCCGATGCCGCAGGGGTCTGCTGGACCGGTTTCGTGAAGGCAAAACCCGTCAGGTTTTGCAGGAGCATCGGAAGCATAAATCCTTCTGCTGAGCCGGCAAATCGGAACTGGCCGTTTTTGTCAACAATCGCTGTAAACGGCGTTTTGGCATCCATCACCAAATCCGGCGTATTGGCGGCAGCATACAGAATCGGCAGCGGATGCGGATTCTCGTTCAGATACCGCTGCACGGCGGGTTTTTGGTCGGGTTTGTTGGTAATTACGCTCAGGAAAAGAATGTCTTTTTTGCCGGCTTTGACGGTTTGTTCCTTTAGGATTTCAATGGCCTCCAGCTGGGCGGCAAAAGTTGATCTGGTCTGGCCGTCCGGGGACACGGCCGTCTCTTCGCCCGCACCGGCCGCCGGGGTTTGCCGAGCCGGTGTGTAAAGCAGCGGCTGGTTGGTTTCCTCCGGCTTTTTCTCTACCAAGTTTTCCGCCGGAACCTCCCAAACGAAAAGACATAGGACCGCTTCGCTTGGCTGCTGATATTGGAAAGGTTTTCCATCCAGAAAGGCCCCGTAAAACGGCTTCAGAGTTTTCCCAATCAGGTCATTTCTCAAAGATTCAGGGTTAAAGTCCAGCTTTCCCGTCGTTCCGTAGAGGGATTGGCCGGCTGCCGGCTCCGGCACCATTTCGCCTCCGGGGGTTCCTGCGCCCATCGGATTTCGTTGCATGGTTGGTCGAGGCGGGCGCGGCTGAATCGGTCTCTTCGAGAGCAGCAGCGAGAAGAACTGCTGGGAAATCCAGGCATCCCGGTTGGCGGCATCCGTCCGGCAGGCCCGTGCGCTGGATGTAAGGGCTGATTCCACAGCCCCCGTGCAGTACTCTACCCAGCCCTGCAGGAGCATATAACGGGCCTTGGCAGGGTCCTCAAACATCATCATATGCCGGCGGCTGTCTTCGAGCAGGACGGAAGCCGATTTTACGTAAATTTCACCGGGATTTTGGTATTCATTGATTTGGGTAAAAAAGTCATCCAATGCCTTTTCCAGCAATCCGGAGGCCTCCTGGGCCTGCTGCAGAAGTGCCTGCCGACGAGGGTCTTCTGTTTGTACCGCTCCTCCCATCTGTTCGTGGCTCCGAGGTCTGCGGGCCGCTGCGCCAAACACATCCGCCTTCGGCAGAAAAACCGGAAAGACAAAGAAGAGAATCAAGAATTGTCTATAAAACATTTCTTTTTTCATCAAAATCTCCTACCCGTACTGTGAGTTCTGGATTCCCACCCGTTTCGGATACTTATTTTATCGCGGCATTGCCGAAAAAGAAACCTTTTTTTGAAGGGGAAAAGGCCTTCCCGCCGGCTGCAGGAAATGCCGTTTGCTTTTTGCGTATTCTAAAGGTAGGATAAACGGCATCTTAGAACATCTGGACGGCGAAACAATGTTTACGGGTATTGTAGAACAGACAGGTCTTGTTCGAGGGACTCGTCCCCGGGGCGGCGGGCTGCAGGTAGAAATCGACCTGGGAGCCGCAGCCGAAGGGACCCGAGTCGGGGACAGCCTTTCCGTCAATGGGGTCTGCCTGACCGTGACGGCTTTGCAGAATACCATGGCTGTTTTTGATGTGAGCCCGGAGACCCTTCGGCGAAGTACGCTCAAGACGCTCCGCAGCGGACAAAAGGTCAATCTTGAACGGGCGATGCGGGCCGATGGTCGTTTCGGAGGTCATTTCGTACAGGGTCATGTGGACGGCATCGGCAGGATTGCCGAAATCCGCCGGCGCGGAGACTTTGCCGAGTTTCGAATTGAAGCGCCGGGGCCTCTTCTGGAGCAAATGGTTGAAAAAGGGTCTGTCGCAGTGGACGGCATCAGTTTGACGATAGCTTCTCTGGATGAAAAGGGCTTTACGGTGGCCCTGATTCCCGCTACGCTGGCCCAGACAACCTGGAAAGAGTCCAAAACGGGGGATGAGGTGAATATTGAAACGGATATTCTGGTCAAGATTGTCCGAAACCTGCTGCACAAAACCGCCAGACCTTCCGGCACGCTGGACCCGGAGGTCCTGCGTTCGTGGGGGTATTCACCCAATGGCTGAGCATACGCTGGACAATTCGGCTTCCAACCCGCTGACAATTGGGATCACGATGGGCGACCCGGGCGGCATCGGACCGGAGATTATCGTAAAAGCCCTGGCGGACCCGCTCCTGCGCCGGCAGGCCAAATTTATTATTTTCGGTCTGGATGAGCAGCTGGAATATGCGGCGGATTTGGCGGAGGTGCCGCCGTTTTGGATTCGTCACCCGCACGAAAAAATCAGGCGCGATTACCCCCGTCAGGTTGTTGTGGCTGACTACGATGAATATTCCCTGCCGTCTTATATCCATCGACCCACGCGCATCAGCGGGGAATGCTCCATCCGGTTTTGCCTGGATGCGGTTCAGGCCGCCCGGGATGGAATTATCGATGCGGTCGTGACCGCCCCCATCAGCAAAACCAGCTGGAAACTGGCGGATGCCCCCTGGCCGGGTCATACCGAGCTGCTCGCCGACTGCTGCAAAAGCCCCCGCAAGGCGATGATGTTTGTCGCGGGCCCCTTGAAGCTGGCTCTGGCAACGATTCACGAGGCCCTTTTTGAGATTCGCCATAAGTTTACCATTGGCTGTGTCTTTGAGCCCATTGACCTGCTGAACACGGCTTTGCAGGATTATTTCGGAATCAAAAATCCGCGGATTGCTGTAGCGGGACTCAATCCCCACGCCGGCGAAGACGGCCAGTTCGGCGACGAGGAGCAGCGGATTATTCGTCCGGCGATGCTCCTGGCGCAGGAGGTCGGCATTCGATGCGAAGGCCCGTTTCCGGCGGATACGCTCTTTGTCAAAGCCGCACGCGGCGAGTTTGACGGTGTCGTGGCGATGTATCACGACCAGGGTCTGATTCCGGTTAAAATGCTTGCCTTTGAAGAAGCGGTCAATGTAACCATCGGCATTCCGATTATCCGCACCTCGCCTTCTCACGGAACGGCGTTTGATATTGCAGGCAAGGGGATTGCCAGCGAGGCCAGTATGAAGCAGGCCATCCGCACGGCGATTGAAATGGCGACGATCCGAAGAAATCGAAAAGCCCAAAAGAACGGCCATGCAGACCAAACAGGAAATTGAACAATTGCTGGCGGCGGCAGGCACCCGTCCCAAGCATCGGCTGGGGCAGAACTTCCTGATTGACCTGAATCTGATGCGGGTTCTTGTCCAGTCTGCTGGTATGCATTCCGGTGATGTAGTGCTGGAGGTCGGCTGCGGCACCGGTTCTCTGACGGAGGAACTGCTGCTGCACAGCGGCCGTGTGGTCGGTATCGAGTATGACCCCGTTCTCTTCGGCATTGTTCAAAAACGCCTGGCATGCGAAGAAAGTCTTACGCTGTTGTGCGGCGATGTTTTGGAAAGCAAAAATACCCTGAACCATACGGTTGTGGAGGCGCTTCAAAAGGCCCTGGAGGAAACGGGGGGGCGGCTGCTGTTGGTCTCCAATCTGCCGTACAATGTGGCCTCCAGTGTGATGGCCAATCTGATTGCAGGGCCGCTGACGGCTGAATCGATGACGGTTACCGTCCAGAAAGAAGTTGCCGAACGGATGGCCGCCGTCCCCGGACACAAAGAATACGGACCGTTGAGCATTTTGATGACGGCTACGGGAGACCTGCATTATCTCAAGCATCTGCCCCCGACGGTCTTCTGGCCGCGCCCGCAGGTGGACTCCGCCATGGTTCGATTCGTCCGAAACCCTCAAAAAGCCGCCCAGATTCACAATATGGATGTTTTTCGGCAAGTCGTGCATCTGTTTATGAGTCATCGACGCAAGATGCTCAAGGCCTGTATCCATTTTGCGGAGGGAGAACTGGCTGCGGTACGGCACTGGGCGGATGTTTTTGCAGAGGCCTTTGTGGACGGGCAGAGCCGCCCCGAAGAATTGTCCGCCGCCGACTACATCAATATCGCCAATCTCTGTTTTGAACAAATCCGGTAAATTGCTGCTTTACGCGTTTTGTCCGCAGCATTTTTTGTATTTTTTTCCGCTGCCGCACGGACAGGGGTCGTTGCGTCCGACTTTGGGCTGTTCGAGACGGATGGTTTTGACCTTCGCTTCTCCCTGCGGAGCTTGAGCGGCGGCCTGCTGACGCTGGGCCATCTCGAACTGGCCGACCTGGTCGTGCTGGGCCTGGCTGATGGTCCAGACGCTGCGACGCTGCGCAGTCGGCTCGACCAGCCGCACCCGGAAAATGACATCCGTTACCTTGTCATCGATCGATTCGAGCATCTGCTCGAACATCTGATACCCTTCGTGTTTGTATTCAATCTTGGGGTCTTTCTCCGCATAGGCCCGCAGCATAATGCTTTCTTTCAGCCGGTCCATCGCATACAGATGGTCTTTCCATGCCGCATCGTGAATCTGCAGGAGGACGTATTTTTCCAGGTCGGTCAATTCGCGGCGGAGGAAGACCCTTGCAGCCGTCAGGATGTCCGCCTGGGCCTGTTGTTTGTCAGACCACTGGTTCGGGTCAAAGCGGACTGCGAACCGCTCAGCGGCCTGCTTTGCCAGCTGTTCGAGGGAGGCGGCCTGTTCCGTCATCCGGGCGATGTCCTCCTCCAGACCGCCCCGATGATACCGCTCGCTGCAGGCCAGCAGTTTCTGGTAAAGGTCCTGCGGTTTGGTATTCTGGACTTCTTCGAGGGTCAGGCCGATTTGGTAGCGGCGGTTGGCCCACTCGACGAGGGCTTCCATTCCGTACACATTCGGCCCCTGCGGACCGAAGGCCATATTCATGGCAAACTCGACCGGGTATTCGATTTGACGGCGGATGTACTTTTCCCGCACCTTCTCCAGCAGCAGGGAGCGAATCTGCTCTTTTTTCTTCTCTCCGAGCACGTCGGCGGACAGGTCGATGTCGAACTTGTTTCGCGTCCAGGCCCGCAGGCTCTGCCGGGCAAAATCCTCCCGGAGAAAATCGGCTAAACGGGCGGCATCTTTCTTTCGAACCAGCTGACAGGCTGAGTCAATCAGTGTTTCTTCGATTTCCTCGGCGGACATCTGCCGCAGTTTGGAGGCGGACAGATTGACCTTAAAGGCGCTCATCGCCCAGCGGGTCAGGGCATCCAGTTTCCAGGTGGTCGGGTCTGTATAATCTTCGAGGTATTCGCCCAAAGCGATCGAGATTTCGCTGGACAGGTTTTTGCAGGCGGTTTCTTTGATTCGCTCCTCAATTTCCTCCGCCTCCATTCCTTCGATTTGACGGGTGTCCAGCTCGACGGAGAATTCATTTTTGGCCCATTCCGCGATGCATCGGTACGGATACAGCGGGTCGAGCATAATCTGCAGCGCCTTGTCGATGACGGCTTCGAGCATGGTCTCAATAATGCCCTGAAGGTCTTCGCCTTTGAGCAGACTGCGGCGCCGGGCATAAAAAATCTTTCGCTGATAATCCATTACCTCGTCGTATTCGAGCAGGTTTTTGCGGATTTCAAAGTTGCGCTCCTCGACCTTCTTTTGCGCCTTTTCGATGCCTTTGCTGATGCGCCGGTGCTGAATCGGCATTCCTTCCTCCCAGCCCATAATCGGCATCGAGAGGGCCTTGATGACCCATTCCGGAGAAAAAATCCGCAGCAGGTCGTCATCAAAACTCAGGAAAAAGACGCTTGAGCCCGGGTCGCCCTGACGTCCGGCACGTCCCCGCAGCTGGTTGTCGATGCGGCGGGCCTCGTGGCGTTCGGTGCCGATGATATGCAGTCCGCCGACCCACCGGTCGCCGCGGCCCAGCTGGAAGACCTCCGCCAGCGGCTCGTTCGATTTGACGGTGAGCGTTTTGCCGGTGCCGTTCTGGCGAAGGGTATAAATCTGAACGCCTTCTTCTTCGGGACTCGGCTCAGAATGAAGGACTTCCCAAAGGACTTCGGGAGCCAGTTTGATGTCGGTGCCGCGTCCGGCCATGTTGGTGGCGATGGTGATGTTGCCGCGTTTGGAGCCGTCCGGGGCGGTATGCTGCTGACCGGCCTTTTCGACGATGGCCGCTTCGCGGGCGTGCTGCTTGGCGTTCAGGACTTCGTGTTCCAGACCGTGCCGTCGGGACAGCGCTGCTGAAAGGGCCTCGCTTTTTTCAATGCTGACCGTGCCGACCAGAACCGGGCGGCCCGCCGTGCTCGTTCGGTAAATTTCCTCCACGATGGCGTTGAATTTCTCTCGTTCGGTCTTGTAAATCAGGTCCTCGCGGTCTTCGCGGATGCAGGGACGGTTGGTCGGGATAACCACCACCTCCAGTTTGTAAATCTTCAGGAATTCCTCCGCTTCCGTGGCGGCGGTGCCGGTCATTCCGGCGATTTTTTCGTACAACTTGAAAAAGTTCTGCAGGGTGATGGTGGCCAGTGTTTGGGTTTCTTCCTTAATCTGGACATTTTCTTTGGCCTCGACGGCCTGATGAAGTCCGTCCGACCACTGCCGGCCGTGCATCAGACGCCCGGTGAACTCGTCGACGATAATGACTTTGCCGTCCAGAACCACATAGTCCTTTTCCCGCTCGAAGACCACATGGGCCCGCAGGGCCTGCTCGAGCATATGAGGCCAGTCCATATTCGAGCCGGTAAAAAACGAGCCGACGCCGGCCAAATCCTGCGCCGTCCCGATGCCTTCGTGGGTCAGGTGAACGGATTTGGAATCCTTTTTGACGACAAACAGCTGCGGAATGCCCAACAGTTCCGCTTCTTCTTCGTCGAGGTCAAACGGGTCATAGCGGAACTTGGCGAGCATTTCGGCCAGGTCTTTTTCGGATTTTCCGGCCGACGCCGCCCGCTGCCGCAGATAGTCCTGGTCTCCGAGCCGGCTGAGCATCGAGGAATAAATCTGTTTTTGTTTGCTGACCAGCTGGCGGGCGACCGAGTCGGCTTTTTTATAACGCGATACATCGTCAAAGGCCGGCCCGGAAATAATCAAAGGGGTTCGGGCTTCGTCAATCAGAATGGAATCAACCTCGTCGATGACAGCGTATTCAAGCGGCCCCTGCACCATCTGCTCCAGCGACAGCTTCATATTATCGCGAAGGTAGTCAAAGCCGAATTCATTGTTGGTGCCGTAGGTAATATCGCAGGCATACTGGTTCCGCCGTTCGGGGCCGACGGTGTCCATATCCGCCTGAATGGCGCCGACCGTCAGACCCAGGGCCCGGTAAATCGGTCCCATCCATTCCGCATCCCGTTTGGCCAGGTAATCGTTGACCGTAACGATGTGAACGTGTTTTCCGGTCAGGTGAACCAGATAGGCCGCCAGCGTAGCCACCAGCGTTTTTCCTTCGCCGGTAGCCATTTCAGCGATTTTTCCTTCATAAAGGACATTTCCGCCGACCAGCTGGACATCAAAATGCCGCATCTTGACGGTCCGTCGGGCGGCCTCTCGAACCACAGCAAAGGCCTCCGGCAGAATTTCTTCCGGACGAGCCCCGTTTTGAAGCCGCTGCTTAAACTCGGCAGTTTTGTTTTTCAATTCTTCATCCGTCAGGGCTTGGAATGCCTGTTCATATTCCCCGGCGGCTTTGGCCGTCTGCATATAAGCCCGTACCAGACGTTCATTGCGGGAGCCGAATACTTTTAAAAGCCATCGATTCAGACTTGTGATTGCCATGAGTTTATCCTGATATTGTCAATTCATTTTCTCAGCAATGTTTTATTCCTTTATAATAGATTCCGGTGAATACGGCAACTTCAATCCGAATCCGTACCCCTCAGAATCTTGCTTGCATTGTAGAAGCGGACACGGTAAATTATCCCAATCTTTTTTTGTAAGGAAAGAACGGTATGCGTCAATTAACGATAATGGGTGTCTTGTTATTGGTGTCTGCAGCGGTCGGTTTTGGGATTGGTTTGTTGGCGGCTAAGCCCAAAATCAATGCGGCACGTTCAGAAACGGAAGCGATTAAGATTCAGTTGCAGAATCTCGAATCCCAGTCCCAGGCCAAACAGCGGGCGGCGGATGATGAAATCACCAAATTGAGGGCGGAATTAATGCGGGCCCGCAATGACCTCACGCGGGCCAATACGGATTTAATCAAGGCCAGAACAGACCTGGCTCAAATGAAGACGGCCCTTGAACAGATGGCCGCTTCAGGAACAGTTCCCCAGCCCGTTGCGGAATCAGACAAAGCCGTCGCCGCGGCCTCCTCCCCAACGGCGGCCTCGGCTTCCGCTCCTGCGGCAGGTTCCCCAGCTGCGGTCTCCACGAGCCCCTCTTCCTCCGCGTCCGCTCCTTCTTCGGCGGGACCGGCGGGGACCCGCGAATATATCATTAAAGAAGGAGACAGTTTCTGGAAGATTGCAGCCACCCAATTGGGCAGCGGGACCCGTTACAAAGAAATTCTCCAGTTAAACCCGCATCTTTCTCCCAATAAACCTTTGGAGGTTGGGACGAAAATTCGCATACCGGTCAAATAGTGCTTCGATTTGCCGGGAAGGGATTTGTTGGAAAATCCTTCGCAGAGGGGCTGATTTTCTGTCAGATAGTTGAAAAACGGCCTGGGGGCAGGAGTCAAAGACTGCCGCAGCCGTTCGGAGACAAATAGGAACAGCCGACCCATGAGTAAATATTATCTGCCTTGGTTAGTGCCCCTCATGCTCACAGCCGCCGGAGCGGGTCTGCTGACCGGCTGGATTTATTCCTATTATCATCTGTCGGTTCCGATGCGGCTGCCCGGAGAGGACGGCAGACCGAATGTTTCCTCTCTCGAAACACCTGCCGGCAAGAGCAGGCAGGGACATCTGGAGACATTCGACGGGATTCCCTCAAAATCCGCAGGGGTATGGCCGACTTTTCGAGGCCCCAATTATGATGCCGTCAGCACCGAATCGGTCCCTCTGATGCGGTCGTTCCCTGCCGGCGGTCCGCGGGAGTTGTGGCGTGTGTCATTAGGGGAAGGATACGCTGGTCCTGCTGTGCGGAATGGGCGGGTCTATTTGATTGATTATGATATGGACCGTCAGGCTGATGCGATTCGCTGTTTTTCTCTGGAGGATGGACGGGAAATCTGGCGGTACAGCTATCCGGTTGCAGTGAAGCGCAATCATGGAATGAGTCGAACGATTCCGGCGGTCGATGACCGGTACGTTGTGACGATTGGGCCTCGCTGTGATGTAACCTGTCTGGATGCGGATACGGGACGGTTTCGCTGGGCCATCGACCTGGTCAGGGAATACGGGACACAGGAGCCGCTTTGGTATGCCGGACAGTGTCCGCGGATTGAAGAGGGCAAAGCCATTCTGGCCCCGGCGGGAAAAGACGTCCTGATGATGGCGGTCGATTGTGAAAGCGGGCAGGTCGTCTGGAAAACCCCCAGTCCGCGCCGCTGGCAGATGACGCATTCATCGATTCTCCCCATCACATTTGAGGGCCGTCGAATGTATGTCTATTGTGCTGTCGGCGGCGTTGTTGGAGTTGCCGCAGAGGACGGGACGCTGCTGTGGGAAACGGATGCCTGGACGCTCCGCATCCATGTTCCGACGCCCGTTTGGCTCGGCGACGGCCGATTGTTCTTTTCTGCCGGCTACAATAAAGGCAGTATGATGATGCGTCTTGTCAAACAGCAAAACACAATTGTGCCGGAGGTGTTGTTTGCTCTCCCGCCGGAGGTGTTTGGGGCTGACCAGCAGACCCCGATTTATTATCAGGGTTTTTTGTACGGCGTCAGACCCAATAAAGAGATGGTATGTCTGGATACAGACGGCAAAATCCGCTGGACCAGCGGACCGCAGAACAAATTCGGCCTGGGGCCCTATATCATAGCAGACGGAATGATTATTGTCCTGAATGATGAGGGGGTTTTGTCCTTAATCGAGGCCCGTCCTGATGAGTTTGTTTTGCTGGCCAGGGCCAAAGTTCTTGACGGGCCTGAGAGCTGGGCACCGCCTGCTTTGGCCGAAGGACGTTTGGTTGTTCGGGATTTTACAACGATGAAATGTCTGGATTTGCGGAGGCGGGAATGATTGAGCAGATTTGTTCTTCAGGGTACAATAAGCTGCGAATAGACCAGCGAGGTTAAATGAGACAGCGTTCATACAAACAGGCGGCAAAAGCGGATGGGGGGCTGGTCGCCGTGCTTTTGGCCTTGACGGCCTTTGGGGCAGGGTTTTTGGCTTATTGGTTTGTGGACCGCCGGTTTGTCAGACAGGACGTTCCGCAGGCGTTTCGGTATTCGATGGAGGAATTAACGGCAATCGAGCCGTCTTTGCTGGTTTATCGTCAAAGCAGACCGCCTATAGAAACGGGTCTTCAGACGGCGGTCGCTTTGGACGTGGATTCAGACGGGTCGATTTGGGCCGCCGGAGACCAAAAAATACTCTGCTTTTCAGGGGACGGACGAATAGAAAGAGAAATTGCCCTGCCGTCCAAACCGACGGCTCTGAAGGCGGCCGACGGGGTTCTTTATGCGGCACTGACAGACCGGATTGAAATCTATTCTTTAGCCGGTGAAAGAGTATCCGCCTGGGCACCGGTGCGGACGGCGTTGTTCACGTCGATTGCGGTTGGGCCGCAGGATGTATTCGCGGCCGATGCCCTCAATAAGGTGATTCATCGTTTTGATAAGCAGGGCAATCCTCGCGGTCTGCTCGGAGCCAAAGACCTTCAGCGCGGAATCGATGGATTTGTGGTTCCCAGTCCCTATTTCGATGTTCTCATCGGCCGAGACGGTCTTTTGCGGGCAACGAATCCCGGGCGTCAGCGTGTGGAGGCCTATACCTTCGATGGGCATCTCGAATGGCACTGGGGAATCCCGTCCGTCAAGCTGGAGGGCTTCAGCGGCTGCTGCAATCCGATTGCCCTGGCTCAGCTGCCGGACGGAACCTTTGTGACCGGTGAAAAGGGACTGGTTCGCGTCAAGGTGCATGATGACCAGGGCCGTCTGCTCGGCGTCGCAGCCGGACCGCAGCAGCTGGGCTGGAAGGGGCCCATCCGGGTTTGCGAGAAACCGGAGGAATGCAGCAGCCGGGGACTGGATGTCGCCGCAGACGGACAGGGGCGGATTTATGTGCTGGAACAGGTTCGAAATACCATCCTGATTTTCGAGAAAAACCAATGACGGATTTCCGATTGTCTGACGACGGTGCGGATGTTTCGCGGCGTCTTTTTTTGAAGCAGGCGGCTCGTGCAGGCGTGTGGGCGGCTTTGGGGGCGCTGTCCGCTTTCTGGGTTCGAAGCCGCCGGGCCGAGTGGGCCGGATGCATTCATCCGGCGATTGCGGATTGTCGGCGGTGCTCTTCTTTCCAAACCTGTTCGCTTGGGCAAGCCGCGGAAAGAAAATCCTCTTCGGAGAAATCCTATGAATCATCCGCCCTCTGAAATACTCAGCCGCCGCCGTTTTCTCAAAGACGGCCTGTGGACGGTTTCGCTGGCTGCGGCCGGGGCGGCTGCGGCGGCTTTGGCTTCCCGGAGCCGGGCGAAAGAATGGGTCTGGCAGATTGACCCCTATAAATGCATCGGCTGCGGCCGCTGTGCGGCACACTGCGTCTTGAGCGAATCCGCGG
This sequence comes from Anaerohalosphaeraceae bacterium, assembly GCA_035378985.1. Taxonomy (NCBI): domain Bacteria; kingdom Pseudomonadati; phylum Planctomycetota; class Phycisphaerae; order Sedimentisphaerales; family Anaerohalosphaeraceae; species Anaerohalosphaeraceae bacterium. Next base: position 436,716 of record DAOSUR010000001.1, on the reverse strand, counting down.
TCAAATGTGTGCATGCGTTTGAAATGTGCGGCTATTGCGACTTGTGCACGGGCTATTTCGGCCCGCAGCCCAAAGCCCTTCAGACCGGTGCCGAACATCAGCTGTGCCCGACCGGAGCGATTCGGCGGCGGTTCATCGAAGAGCCGTATTTTGAGTTTACAATTGACGAAAGCCGCTGCATCGGCTGCGGCAAGTGTGTGGTCGGCTGTGCCGCTTTCGGCAACGGGTCGCTGTTTCTGCAGATTCGCCATGACCGCTGTCTGAACTGCAACGAGTGCGCCATCGGGCGGGTCTGTCCGTCCGGTGCGATTGTTCGGGTTCCGGCCTCGGCTCCTTATTTATTGAAGGTTCGCAATCCATGAGTTGTTTGGGACGGGCTGGGTTTTGGATGGGGCTGATTCTGTCGGCTGCGGCGGTGCAGGCGGCCGAGCGGTTTCCGCCGCCGCAGTTTGAGACCGATTATCAGATGCCGACGCTGACTACGCCGCCGCCGCGCGCCGCGGTGTGGGAGATGCTCGATGTCGCTGTGCTGGCCGCGGCCCTCGGGCTGGCTTCCTGGCTGATCTTGCGAAAACGAAGTCGGCGCGGGATTGCCGCCTTGTCTGTTTTCAGTCTGCTGTATTTCGGTTTTTGGCGCCAGGGCTGCATCTGTTCAGTCGGTTCGCTGGGCAATGTTGTGCTGTCTTTGTTTGATTCTTCTTATGTGCTGCCGCTGACCGCCGCGGCCTTTTTCCTCCTGCCGATTTTCTTTACGCTGTTTTTTGGGCGGGTTTTCTGCGGGGCGGTTTGTCCGCTGGGGGCGATTCAGGACTGGGTGGTGTTTCGTCCGCTGGCCGTTCCGGCCTGGCTGGAAACAGCCCTTCGACTCGGGGCCTGGCTGTATCTGGCGGCGGCGGTGCTGTTTGCGGCGGTCGGGGCCGGACTGCTCATTTGCCGATATGACCCCTTTATTGCTTTTTTCCGGCTGGGGCTGAATACCCCGCTGTGGCTTTTGGGGCTTTTGTTTTTGGCAGTGGGGGTGTTTATCGCCCGTCCGTACTGCCGGTTTGTCTGTCCGTATGGGCTGCTGCTGCGGCAGGCGGGCCGTTTGTCTTTTTGGCATGTCCGGATTACGCCGGATGAGTGCATTCAGTGCCGTTTGTGTGAGGATGCCTGTCCGTTTGGAGCCATTCAGCCGCCGACAGCGCCCTGGCCGGAGTCGATGCGGCCCGCGGAGCGGCGGCGACTGGTGCTGCTGTCGGGTCTGCTGTTGGTTCTGATGGGTCTGGGCGGCTGGCTGGGGTATCGGGTTCATCCGAGGCTGGCCGCCGGCCATCCGTCTGCGGAATTGGCCCGGCAGGTCCGCCTTCGGCAGGCCGGACTGATGACGGAACCGACGGATATGGTCCGTGCCTTTGAAGTTTCCGGCAGAACCCTCCGGAGTCTCTGGGCTCAGGAAGCCGAGGTGTTCCGGCGGTTTGCCTGGGGCGGACTTTTGGCGGGTGTCTTTGTCGGATTTGTCGCCGGCGTCAAGCTGATTCAGATGAGCATTCATTTCAAACGGACAGATTATGAGGCCGACCGGGCGGGCTGTCTGGCCTGCGGACGATGTTTTGCGTTCTGTCCGAGACATCGGATTTGGGAAACCGGCAAGCCGACCGACAGCGGAGAGACATCATGAACAATCAGGATGAGTCCAAATATCTTCTTCCGCAGAATCCGCGGTATCAGGCGGCGGTCAGTTCGCTGATTGTCTCGGCGGCCTTTTTGACGATAACAGGTCTTTTGCTGGCCGTTCAATTCTATCATTTGAAAGTGACGGATAACCGCCGCAGCCAAAAACTGGAGGCCCTTCGACATGTGTATCAGGCCGTCGAGGGGGATGAATCTCTGGCGGAGGAGATTCGGCAGCTTGACGTCCGCTATCGTCGCGACCATCTGGCACGCCTTCAGTTCCTGTATCGGGGCAGCGGGTTGTTTGTTTTGTTTGGTGCCGTTTTTGTCGGGACGATTCTCTGGGTGCGGTCCTTTTATCAGAAGCCCCCGCATCCGGAGCCGCTCGAAGACCGAACGGCCGCACAGATTCAGGCCGCCCGCCGGGCGCGCTGGGCGGTTTCCGCCGGTGCGGCTGTTCTGGCTTCCGCGGCTCTTTTCTGGTCTTTTCAGGTTTCTCAAACCCCGCAGGAGTTTGCGGGGGCGGAAGAGCCCTCCGAGAGCCGACCGACCTTTGCCTCTTGGGAGCAGATGAAGAAAAACTGGCCGGTCTTCCGCGGTCCGCAGGGAGCCGGCATTTGTCCGTTTGACAAGATTCCGACGGAATGGGACGGGGTCTCGGGGAAAAATATTCGCTGGAAGGTGCCGGTGGATCTGCCCGGACACAATTCGCCGATTGTCTGGGAAAATCGGATTTTTCTGACCGGTGCGGATGCGAAGCGGCAGGAGGTGTACTGTTTTAATGCCGAGGACGGCACGCTGCTGTGGACCGGGCAGGTGCCCCTGGCGCCGGCGGATCAGCGGGAGGAAATGACCATTATGAAGGATACCGGCTATGCGGCCTCGACGGCGGCCGTAAACGGTGTATTTGTGGCGGCGATTTTTGCCGACGGCCAGGCTGCCTGTTTTGATTTCGACGGGCAAAGACAATGGGTTCGTTCGCTCGGTGTGCCTTCCAGCGCCTACGGATACGCTTCTTCCCTGACGGTGTATGAAAACCGCCTGATTATTCAGTTCGATCAGGATTACGAGCCCGGACGGAGCAAGCTGATTGCACTGGATATAGCCACCGGCCAAACGCTGTGGGAGCGGGAGCGGCCGGTGCCCAATTCCTGGACATCTCCCACCGTGGTGGACTGGAACGGGCAGATGCAGATTTTAACCAGCGGTTCTCCCTGGCTGATTGCTTATGACGCGGCAGAGGGCCGCGAATTGTGGCGGCTGGATTGTCTGGGCGGCGATGTGGCGCCGACGCAGATTGCCGCTGCCGGACGAATCTTTGCGGTTTATCCTTATACGCATCTGGCCGCCGTCCGTCCCCCGCAGGCCGCTTCAGAGCAGGCACAGGCCGAACTCCTTTGGAAAGCCGAAGGCAGCATCCCGGATATCTGCAGCCCCGTCAGCGACGGCCGTCTGGTCTGGACGCTTGATTCGGAAGGCGTGCTGGAATGTTTCGATGTTCAGGACGGCAGCCGGCTGTACAGTCAGGACCTTTAGGCCATGTTTCAGGCCTCCCCTGTTCTGGTTGGCGATACCCTCTATCTGCTGAGCACCAAAGGACGGATGATTCTGGTCAGGGCCGCCCGCACGTTTGAACAAATCGGACAAAATGAGCTGCCGGAATCCTTTACCGCTTCGCCCGCCTTTGCGCCCGGACGCATTTACCTGCGGGGCAGCCGCCATCTGTACTGCATTGAGAACCAGCAATGAATGCTTTGACGGAATCTTCTGTCCGAGAGTTTGTGGACCGGTGTGTCGGGCAAATCGGCAGCACGCCGGACAAGACGCTGCCGCTGCTTCAGGCTGTTCAGAAGCAGTACGGCTATCTGCCTGCGGAAGCCCTGCAGCGCCTCAGTGAATGGATGGGCCGTTCGCCGGCCGAGCTGTGGGGGGTCGCAACGTTTTACGACCAATTTCGATTCAAACCGGCCGGTCGGCACCGCATTCGGGTCTGCGTCGGGACGGCCTGCCACGTCAAGGGAGCCGGAGAGGTGTTTGAGGCCTTTCGGCGGCATCTGCAGATTCCGCAAGAGGAGGATACCGATTCCCAGCGGCTGTTTACACTCGAACAGGTGGCCTGTCTGGGCTGCTGTATGCTGGCACCGGCCGTACAGATTGATGATGTGATTTACGGCTATCTGTCGCCGGAAAAAGTGCCGTCTGTTCTGCGGGATTTTTTAAGCCAGACGCAGGAAACGGCGGCTTCGGCCCGACACAGAACCGCCTCCGGCGGATCCGGAGAAGTGCGGATTTGTCTGGATACGAGCTGTCGGGCGGTGGGAAGTCATCGGGTTTATCAGGCGTTTGAGGAGGTGATTCGCCGGGACCGTCTGGGGGTGCGGCTGCGTGACGTGTCCTGCCATGGGGCTTCCTATCTGGCCCCGCTGGCGGAGGTGGAGACCGGAGGGCGGGTTTATCGCTACGGATGTGTGAAGCCCTCCGATGCCGAAGCGATTCTGCATCGGCATTTTCGCCCGCAGACCCTCACAGCCCGAGTCGGTTCGGCGGTCCGACGGTTTCTGGATACGCTGATTGAAGACCGAATCGGAGAACCGCCCGTTCGATTTGAAACGACGATTCGGGATGAGGACTTGAGCGGCTATGTAAAGCCGCAGGTGCCGATGGCGACCGATGGAGCCGGGCGGTCCGGTCCGCTGGATTGGGAGGATTTTCAAAAGCAGGGCGGTCTGGAGGCCCTGCGAAAGTGCCTGTTCGAAAAGAGCCCGCAGGAGGTTTTAAACGAAATTGAGCAGAGCGGCCTGCGGGGACGAGGCGGAGGCGGCTATCCGGCCTTTCGCAAGTGGCAGGCCGTGCGGGCCAATCCCGAAAAGCCCAAATACATTATCTGCAACGGCGACGAAGGTGACCCGGGCGCTTTTATGGACCGGATGCTGATGGAATCCTATCCGTTTCGGATTTTGGAGGGGATGGCGATTGCCGCCTGGACCGTCGGGGCCTCAGAGGGGTATCTGTATATCCGGGATGAATACCCGCTGGCGGTGGAGCGGATGAAAGAGGCTCTGAGGATTTTTTCACAGCACGGCTGGCTGGGCGAACGCATCGGCGGCACGGATTTTTCTCTGCACCTGGAGATTTGCACCGGCGCCGGAGCCTTCGTCTGCGGAGAAGAAACGGCGCTGATTGCCAGCATTGAAGGGCGGCGACCGATGCCGCGGCTTCGTCCGCCGTACCCGTCCGAAAAAGGCCTGTGGGACAAGCCGACGCTGATTCATAATGCCGAGACCCTCTCGCTGGTGCCGGCGATTGTTCGGCAGGGGGCGGCCTCGATGGCCTCCATCGGAACGGCCGGCAGCCGCGGCACCAAAGTCTTTGCGCTGGCTGGCAAGGTTAGGCGAGGCGGGCTGGTGGAAGTCCCGATGGGGGTTACCATCCGTCAGATTGTCGAGGAAATCGGCGGCGGTACGGCTTCCGGAAAACCGTTCAAAGCCGTGCAGATCGGAGGACCTTCCGGCGGCTGCATCCCGGCGTCTATGGCGGATATTCCCATTGATTATGATTCACTCACGCAGGCCGGGGCGATGATGGGCTCCGGCGGCCTGGTGGTGCTTGATGAAAGCGATTGTATGGTGGAAATCGCCCGGTATTTTCTTGAGTTCACGCAGCGGCAGTCCTGCGGACGCTGTACGTTCTGCCGGGTGGGAACCAAACGGATGCTCGAGATTCTCGAGCGGATTTGCCGCGGTGAGGGAACAGCATCGGATTTGGGCAAACTGGAGAGTTTGGGACATTTGATTCAGGCCGGCAGTCTGTGCGGACTGGGTTCAACGGCCCCTAATCCGGTGCTTTCGACTATTCGTTATTTTCGGAATGAATATGAGGCACATCTGCAGGGCCGCTGTCCGGCCGGGCGATGCCGGGCATTGATTTATTATGCCATTACAGACCGCTGCATCGGCTGCACGCGCTGTGCCCAGCATTGTCCGGCAGGGGCCATCGACATGCAGCCCTATCAGCAGCATCAGATTAATCGCGACAGGTGCATCCGCTGCGGTACCTGCAGGGCTGTTTGTCCGGCGGATGCCGTGCGTGTGGAATCGGGACGATGATTACGCTGGTGATTGACAATCAAACGGTGCAGGTGCCGCCGGGCACGACGGTTTTGCAGGCCGCCCGGTCCCTCGGCATTCCTATCCCTGCGCTCTGCTATCGCCAAGACTTTGAGCCGTCTTCCAGCTGTATGGTGTGTGTGGTGGAGGTGGAGGGCTTCAGCGGCCTGATGCCTTCCTGTGCGTTGATGGCGGAAGAAGGAATGCGGGTGCGGACGAATACACCGCAGATTTTAGCGGCTCGCCGCGCCGCGCTCGAGTTGCTTTTAAGCGATCACATCGGCGATTGCGAAGGGCCGTGCCGTTCGGGCTGTCCGGCGGGGATGGATATCCCGCGGATGATTCGATATCTGGCCGCCGGAGAATGGACAAAAGCTATAGAGATTGTCAAAAGAGACCTTGCTTTGCCTGCGGTGTTGGGCCGCATTTGTCCGGCTCCGTGCGAAAGGGTCTGCCGACGAGCCCGTCAGGACCAGGCCGTCTCGATCTGTCTGTTGAAGCGGTTTGCCGCCGATAGAGATTTGCAGTCGCCGACACCGTATCGACCCATTTGCAGGCCCTCCAGCGGAAAGAAAGTTGCCGTGGTTGGGGCCGGTCCCTGCGGACTTTCCGCGGCGTATTATCTGGCTCGACATGGGCATCCATGCGTGATTTTTGAGCAGAAAGACAAAGCCGGCGGGATGCTGCGGTGCAGGCAGCTGCAGGAAAAGCTCCCGGAAACGATATTGGAGCGGGAGATTGGGCAGATTTTTGATTTGGGGGTTTCTTTCCGTCCAAACCAGAAATTGGGGAGAGATTTTTATTTGGAGAATCTGCATCGAGAATTTGATGCAGTTTTTCTAGCTCTCGGTGGAGGGGCAGCGGATGAGCATTTGGCATCCCAGCTTCGAATGAAGGATGGACACATCGAAGTGGACCATTCAACCCTTCAAACCTCGCGGGAGGGAGTCTTTGCTGGCGGGGGACTTATCGGCAGCCGCCGTCATTGTGTCAAGGCCGTTGCAGACGGCAAGCTCGCCGCCCTCACTATTCATCAGTATCTTATGGGAGGCAAGGCAGCAGGAGAACCGTCGGAGTTTCACAGCCGTTTAGGAGCCTTAACGGAGGAAGAATGGCGAAAATTTGTCTCTTCGGCTGATTTGATATCAAGAGTAGAGCCAGCCGACCCCGAAATGGGTTTTTCGGAGGAGGAAGTGGTCCGAGAGGCCCGTCGGTGTCTGCATTGTGATTGTCGGAAAAAGAAAAACTGCAAATTACGTCAACTTTCTACTGAACTGAAGCCCGTTGTCGGGACGTATAAGGGGCAACGTAGACAATATGCGCGTGCAGATTCTCATTGGGAGGTTGTGTTTGAATCCGGGAAATGTATTCAATGCGGACTTTGTGTACAGGTTTTAAACAGAAACAATCTTTCGGAAGGCCTGACCTTCCGCGGCAGGGGGTTTGGGATGCAGGTTTCCGCTGCTCTGGATAAAGCACCTGATTTGGCGGCAGGAGAAGCGGGTCGTTTGTGTGTACAAGTTTGTCCAACCGGTGCGTGGGCACTGAAAAATCGATAGTACGTGGAGAGCGGCTCTATGATGCGGATTGAAAAGAAGAGGTTTGTTGCAGCTTTAGTTTTTCTTGGTTTCGTTTCAATGACACATGCAGCGGACTGGCCCTGCTGGAGAGGACCGAATCACGACGGCATTTCTTCGGAGAAGGATTGGGACCCGATGGTTCTGTCTGATTCCGCCAAGCCCCTTTGGACGGCTTCTGTGGGGACGGGGTTTTCGGCGGTTTCTGTGGCCGAAGGCAAGGCCGTGACGATGGGGAATATCAACAAAAACACCGATGTTGTCTGGTGTTTCGATGTCCAAACCGGCGTACTCCTCTGGAAGCATACCTATGATGAACCCCTGACCCCCAATTTGTACGAGGGAGGGCCGAATGCGACGCCGACCATTCATCAGGGAAAGGTCTATACCATCAGCAAAACCGGCAAGGTTTTCTGTCTGGACCTCAACAGCGGGGCGGTGATTTGGCAGCAGAATGCCGACCTCAAAAAGCCGGAGTGGGGCTATGCGGGTTCTCCGCTGATTGCGGGCGACCGCATTTTTTTGAATGCGGGTTTAACGGGTGTAGCCCTGCACAAAGACACCGGCGCCGTCCTTTGGCAAAGCGAGAAGGAACCCTGCGGATATGCCACCGCTGTGATTTTTCCCCGACAGGATCGATTTGAGGTTCTTCTGTTCAGCAAAGACCATTTATACAGTGTCGCACCGGAGGACGGCCGCGTTTTGTGGGCGTACCCGTGGAAGACTGACTGGGACGTAAATGCTTCTGATCCGGTTGTTTGGGATGATGAGATTCTGATTACCTCCGGCTACAATCGGGGGGCTTCGGTTCTGAAGGTTCTGCCGGAAGGGCCGAAGAGGGTCTGGGAAAACAAAAACCTCCGCTCGCAGCTTTCCGGTCCGATTCTGCTGGACGGCTGCGTGTACGGAATTGATGACAATCAGCTGGTTTGCCTGGATTGGAAGACCGGTCAGGTGCAGTGGACGGAAAAAAGCGTCGGCAAGGGTACGCTGACGGCGGCGGCGGGCAAGCTGATTGTTTTGAGCGAAAACGGGCGTCTGATGATTGCTCCCGCCTCTCCGAAAGAGTTCTCCGTGATTGCCTCGGCTCCGATTCTCAAGGGCCGCTGCTGGACGATGCCGGTTTTGTCCAACGGCCTGATTTATGCCCGCAACGCCAAGGGCGATCTGGTCTGCATCGATGTCCGCCGCAAACCGGCTGCCTCCTTGCTGGATTCGCCGCCGATTCTGGCCGCTTCCGAGATGGCCGAACCGTCCGCAGGGTCGGATTGGGCCTGTTGGCGGGGGCCGAATCGGGACAATCGGAGCCCGGAGACCGGCTTGCTGAAGGAATGGCCTGCCGAAGGCCTGCAGCTGCTCTGGAAGGCCGACGATCTGGGCGACGGATACTCGTCGGTTTGTGTGGCGGAGCGGAAGATTTTTGTTACAGGGCTGAAAGATAAACGCGGCGTCCTGACTTGTCTGGATTGGGACGGCAATCGGCTCTGGACTGCCGACTACGGTCCGGAGTGGACCGGTTCTTTCCCGGGCGTACGCGGAGCTCCTGTTGCGGCTGACGGCCTTCTTTATGTCCTTAGCGGTCAGGGTCGGCTTGTGTGTTTTTCTCCTGAGACCGGCCGGGAAAAGTGGGCGGCGGAACTGTACACTGAGTTTCAGGGGCCTTTGCCTCGCTGGGGGGTGTCGATGGCGCCGATTGTGGCGGAGGGGAAAGTCTTTGTGACCATCGGCGGTCCGAAAACCACCATGGCGGCGGTCGATGCCCAAAAAGGGCACGTCGTCTGGACAACGGAAAGTCTGAATGATACGGCTTCCTACTGCACTCCGGCGATTTTTCAATGGGCCGGACGAACCATCCTGGCCGGAATGACGGAAAATTATCTCTTTGCCGTCGATGCCGCTTCCGGACAGCTCTTCTGGAAATATCCGATGAAGGATTATATCAAAGGCCGCAACTGGGGTGTGCATTGCAATACTCCGATTTTTTATGAAGGGGGGCTGCTGTTTGTCAGCGGCTATGATATGGGCTCGATTAAGTTTACGTTTACGCAGGACGGCTGGTCGCTCCAGCGGGAATGGACCAATCAGGAATTCGACTGCCATCACGGCGGTGTGGTTTTTCACGACGGTTACGTGTACGGTTCGACCTGGAAAAATAACGAGGACGGGCTTTGGGCCTGCATTGATTGGAAGACCGGCGAGCTGATGTATGCCCAGCGGTGGCACAACAAGGGCTCGATTCTCTGGGCGGACGGGCTTTTTTATGCCTATGCGGAAAAACCCGGTGTCATCGGTCTGATTAAGGCCGACCCGAAAGAATTTGTGCCCGTCAGCGAAATGACCATTACGCTGGGCGACAAGCAGCACTGGACGCATCCGGTCATCAGCCGCGGGCGGTTTTTTGTGCGGCGCGGCAATACGCTGATGGTCTATTCCATTCGCCAAAATGCTGCAAAAAAGAATGTCAATTAGGATTTGATACAGATTTAGGAGGTATGGTGAAATGACTTCGCTTCGTTGTCTGACAGGGCTGGGGATTCTTGCAGGGCTTTTGATGACGGCTCAGGGGGCCTCGCTTTTTGTGGCCAATCATTCCTTTGAAATTCCCATCATTGATCCGGTTCAGAACCCTTTTTACGCCATTCCGATAGCTCCTTTCTGGACGGAACTGGACTTAGACCCGCTTTATAGTTCCAATACGGGAACTTTTCTGAACACCGACCCCAACAGTCCGGCCGGAGACCATATTTTTAATGCGGACGGGGCACAGCTGGCTTTTCTGAACACGGCCTCCGGCAATGCATTTCTTCAGACGCTTTCCTCGGTTTTTCAAGTCGGACATTCCTATCGGCTGCTGGTGGATGTCTGTCCTTCTACGCGTTTTCCGCCGCGTGCCCAGGAGCCGATGGATTATCTGAGTATCGGCTTTTATGCCGGTGCCGATGCCAATGATTTTCATACGATTCTGGTTCCGGGCTCTGCGATTGTCCGCAATTATCTGCGGACGTTTACGCTGTATCTGCCGACGGTTCAGGAAAGCGACCCCTGGGCCGGCAAAGCGATTGGTATTTCGCTGCGGGCCGTCGGGCAGGGCGGAGGATACTGGGATTTGGACAATGTACGGGTCTATGAGTATCCGCACCAACCGGACCTGACCAGCGACGGATTGGTGAATTTGGCGGACTTTGCCGTTCTGGCGGAAGACTGGCTCAAACAAACCTGGTCGATGAGCGACTTGACCGGTGACGGATTGGTGGATGTAGAAGACCTGATTCTTTTAGCGGACCTGTGGCTGCAGCAGGATTCTGAATGAAAAGGGAGCGGCTTCAACGGGGCGGATATGGTTTTACACTGCTGGAACTGCTGACTGTCCTTGCGGTCGTGGTCCTGCTGGTTTCTATCCTGCTGCCTTCGCTTCGCGCCGCTCGTCAGAGAGCCAAAAAGACGGTGTGTCTGTCCAATCTGCGCCAGGTGGGGCTGGCGATACGGGCCTATGCCTACGATTACAATGACACGATTCCCTTCGGCCCCGAAGGGCTGCCGATTATGGGGCATAATTTTTATACGGCCACCGGCAATGTCACCAGTCTCCTGTCGCTGCTGGACGGTCGTCCCGTCGGGCTGGGGCTTTTGCTGAACGGCTATTTGTCCGAACAGCCCAAGGTGCTGTTCTGTCCGGGGGCCGACCAGCCCTCTGAGGCCGACAGGCAGCTGGCCAATGTCGGGCGCCGCCAGGCCCAGAGCGATTATTATTACCGCCACGCCTCCGTTGCCCTGCTGAGCGGCAAGCCGGATACGTTTCACATCCGGCTCAGCGATCTGGGAAAAAACCGAAACGGCCGCCGCATTCGTGCGCTGGTGATGGACGTGCAGTTTCTGGTACATCCGTCGCTGGAGGCCTTTGGAGTGTTTACCCGGACCAGTCATCTGCGCAAAACGGTCAATCTGCTGTATGCGGATGGGGCCGTCCGCTCCGCCGACAACTCCGACGACCGCTTTACGGTTGATGTCGGCGCCCGGCCGTATGATGCCCTCGAGGAAATCCTCAAGCGGTTCGAGCTGGCCGACGAATTCGACCTGTCCGGCGACTGAGATTCTCGGATTGAATTGCCCGGCTGTGTCTGTTACAATCTTCGGAATGGATGAAACTTCAACCATTCTGCTGGCACACGGCGGCGGCGGCCGTCTGATGGAGGACCTCATCCGGCGGGTGATTGTGCCCCATTTCGGACAGCCGGACAAGCCGCTTCTGGATGCGGCTCGGGTGTCGGCCGGCACTCAGCCGCTCTGCTTTACGACCGACAGTTTTGTCGTGCGGCCTCTGTTTTTTCCGGGCGGCGACATCGGCAAGCTGGCTGTCTGCGGCACCGTCAATGATTTGGCCGTATCCGGGGCTCGCCCGCTGGTTCTCAGTTTGGCCCTGATTATCGAAGAGGGGCTCCCCTTGGCCGACTTGCAGACGATTCTGGCAAGTGCTGCGCAAGCGGCCCGTCAGGCGGGCGTATCCATTGTGACCGGCGATACCAAAGTCGTCGAAAAAGGAGCGGCTGACGGCTTGTTCATCAATACCGCAGGCATCGGTCTGCCCTGGGAGAAGGCCCGGCTGGGGTTTGAGCGGATAGCCCGGGGCGATCGGATTTTGATCAACGGTACGCTCGGCGACCATGGAATGACGATTCTGTCCAAACGCGGCGATATCCCGTTTGACGGAAGTCTTCAGAGCGATTGTGCCTGTCTGAACGGTCTGATTGAAGAACTGATTGAAGCCTGCGGGGACGGGATTAAGTTTCTGCGCGACCCGACGCGCGGCGGGCTGGCGGCCGTCCTGAACGAAATCGCCTCCGGTGCCGGGGTGTCGATAGAAATCGAGGAAGCGGCGCTGCCGGTCGAGCCGGCGGTCCGTGCCGCCGCGGAGATGCTCGGGCTGGATATCCTCCATATCGCCAATGAGGGCAAGGCGGCGGTTGTTGTTTCCGAAGAGGCGGCCGGCAAGGCCCTCGAGGTGTGCCGAAAGCATCCGCTGGGCAAACGGGCGGCCCTTATCGGCCGAGTCAGCAAATCCGACGATACTCCGCTGGTGGAGCTGTGTACCCGCATCGGCGGACGGCGGATTGTGCCGATGCCCTATGGACGCGATTTGCCGAGGATTTGCTGATGCACGAAACGGTCGTCGCCGAAAATGTCCTGCGCACCATCCTTGAGCATGCCGAAAAACTGAAGGCCAGACCGGTTCGGGCGGTGGTGTCCTGCGGGCAGTTTAACGCCCTCAATGAAGAGGCGATGAAGTTTGCGTTCGAAACGGCGGCGGCGGGCACCGTGTGCCAGGGAATGCTCCTGCAAATCCGTCAGATTCCGCTTCGGGCGTCCTGTCGGGCGTGTCGAACGGTCTTTGAGCTGAACCTGATGACTCCGCTTTGCCCGCAATGCCGCAGCGAGGACTTTGACATTGAACCGGATGCCCCGCTTCTGCTGGAGGAAATCGAGTTTGAGGACAAACAATGAAGGTTTCGCTGAATCAGAAAATTTTAAGCCGCAACGAGGAAGCGGCCGCCAAAAACAGACAGTTTTTTGCCGAACATAAGGTTTTTTGTCTGAATGTCATTTCTTCTCCGGGTGCCGGCAAGACCGCACTGCTCGAGAGAACCATCCGGGATTTGAAAGAGCGGTACGCCATCGGCGTTATCGAAGGGGATATAGAGACGGATAACGATGCCCGCCGGATTCAGGCCGCCGGCGCCCGCGCCTTTCAAATCGAGACCAAAGGGGCCTGTCATTTGTCCGCCGAACAGGTCCATAATGCCCTCAAAATGATTGACGCCCAAACGCTGGACCTTGTCTTTATCGAAAATGTCGGCAATCTGGTCTGTCCGTCCGCTTTTGATTTGGGTGAAAGCGGCCGGGTTGTGATTTTGTCCGTCCCGGAGGGGGACGACAAGCCCGCCAAATACCCCGGAACATTTGCCGGCGCATCCGTAATTGTCCTGAACAAGATTGATTTGCTTCCCTATGTTCCCTTCGACCTTTCGCGTGTTTTGGCGGATATTCATACCGTCAATCCCCAGGCGCCGGTGCTGCAGCTGTCGGCCGCCACCGGCGAAGGGATAGACGCCTGGTACGACTGGCTCCGACGGCATCTTGAAAAAAAACAGCCGTAGGGCTATAGTACCTCGTCCGAAATTTCATTCAGACGAAGGCAGAATTATTCGAAAGGTTTTTATGGACAGTTTTCAATATAGAAAAGGTCGCTTATTCGCGGAAGACGTGCCCGTGGAGGCCGTTGCTCAGGCCGTCGGCACGCCGGTTTATCTCTACAGCAAAGCGACAATTCTGGACCACTTTACCAAAATACAGAAGGCCTATGCAGGGGTGGAGACAACGATTTGCTATTCCATCAAGGCCTGCGGAAATATTCATATCCTCCGCCTGCTGGCCCAGGCCGGCAGCGGCTTTGATATTGTCTCCGGCGGGGAACTGTACCGCGCCCGTCAGGCCGGAGCCGACCTGTCCAAAATTGTTTTTGCCGGCGTCGGCAAGACCGACCGGGAAATTCTGGATGCCCTCGAGGCGGGCATTGCCTATTTTAATATCGAATCAGAAGCGGAACTGCAGAACCTGATTGACCTGTGCAAAAAACACGGCAAAACGGCCAAAGGCGCCCTGCGGGTGAACCCCGATATTCAGTATGATTCTCATAAGCATATTACGACCGGCGTGAAGGAAACCAAATTCGGTGTCGACATTGAACGGGCCAAGAAAGTTTTTGCCGAGTACGGACGCAATGGAATGGTGGAATTGTCAGCCATTCATGTTCATTTGGGTTCCGGCGGTAAGACTATCGACCCTTATGTGAATGCGGTTCAGAAAATACTGCCGCTGATTGAGCAGCTTCGCCGGGAGGGGTTTCGGATTGACACCCTCGATTTGGGCGGCGGCTACGGGGCCGATTATGAGAGCGATACGGTGCCTTCGGCGGCGGATTATGCCGCCGGTCTGGTGCCCTTGCTGAAAAAAGCAGGCCTGAAACTGATTCTCGAACCGGGCAAGAGCATCATTGCCAATGCGGCGATTCTGCTGACCAAGGTGCTGTACAAAAAGGTCGGCGGACAGAAAACCTTTGTGATTGTCGATGCGGGAATGAATGACCTGATTCGCCCCTGTCTGTATGAGGCGTTTCATTTTATCTGGCCGACGTCGGTGCCGGAACGCCTGGTGCCGCCCGCCCGCGTCAAAGAGCCCGCTATGCCCGGAATGGAAAAGGTTGATGTCGTCGGCCCCATCTGCGAAAGCACGGATTATTTTGCCAAAGAACGGCTCCTGCCGCCGGTGCAGCGGGGGGACTGTCTGGCGATTTTTACCGCCGGGGCCTACGGCTTTACCATGGCGAGCAATTACAACGCCCGTCCTCTTTGTGCAGAGGTTCTCGTGGACGGCAGCCGATTCGCCGTCATCCGCCGACGCCAGACCTATGAAGACCTCATTGCACCGGAGAAGATAGACTTGTCCTGGCTGCCCGGTCAGCCCTCAAAATAGTTTTTGCTTTCTTTTTTCTCCGCGGCTATACTCGCTCTCGCGTCCCAGGGAAGAATCGGGGCATGGAGAGGAGTTTGCCTATGTTATCACGATTGTATTCGGTGACGGTCGAGGGAATTGAAGGGGTGCTCTGTGAGGTGGAGGTGGATGTCTCCCGCGGCGGCTTTGAGCGGCCGGTCATTGTGGGGCTTCCCGATACAGCTGTCAAGGAGAGCGTCGAACGGGTCCGCAGCGCCGTCATCAATTCCGGTTTTCGCTATCCGGATACCCAGTCTCTGATTAATCTGGCGCCGGCAGATGTCAAAAAAGTCGGCCCGGCCTTCGATTTGCCCATTGCGCTGGGCATCCTGGCCTGCAGCGGGGCCCTTTCACCCGAAGCGCTGCGGGATTATGTCGTCATCGGAGAACTGGCCCTCGACGGGCGTGTGCGTCCGGTGACGGGCGTGTTGAGTATGGCGATGACGGCGGCCGCCGGCGGCTTTTCCAAAATGATTGTACCGCTGGACAATGCCCGCGAGGCCGCTGTCGTCAAGGATATCGAGGTCTTTCCGGTCGGTTCGCTGGCCCAGACGGCGGCCCTCCTGAGCGGTCAGCTTCCGATTGAGCCGACGACCGTTGATTTGGAGGCCCTGTTTGAAGAATGCGGCACCTATGAGACGGATTTTGCCGATGTCAAAGGGCAGGAGTCGGTCAAACGGGCCCTGACTATCGCCGCGGCGGGCGGACACAACCTGATGATGATTGGGCCGCCCGGAGCCGGCAAAACCATGCTGGCCCAGCGAATGGCCACTATTCTGCCGCCGATGACCCTGCCGGAGTCGCTGGAAACCACACAGATTTATTCAGCGGTGGGCCTTCTGCCCAAAGACAAGGCGCTGATTGCCGCCCGGCCTGTCCGGGCTCCTCATCATACCGCCTCCGGACCTTCTCTGGTGGGCGGGGGAACCCATCCGAGGCCCGGCGAGCTGTCGCTGGCTCATCACGGCATTTTATTTCTCGACGAGTTTGCCGAATTTCCCCGTCACGTGCTCGAAATGATTCGTCAGCCCCTCGAAGAAGGTCAGGTGACCGTATCGCGTGCCAAGGGGACGCTCCGGTTTCCGGCCCGATTTATCCTGATTGCGGCGATGAATCCCTGTCCGTGCGGCTATTTCGGTACGTCGATGCGGCGGTGCCGCTGCACCCCGACCCAGATTGAACGGTATATGGCGAAAATTTCCGGACCTCTGATGGACCGGATGGATATTCATATCGATGTGCCGCCGGTGGAGTTTCGAAAACTTCGCTCCCGCCGCAGCGGCGACGGCTCCGCCCAAATCCGCCTTCAGGTTCAGCAGGCCCGGCAGATTCAGCGGCAGCGGTTCGGTCATCCCTTTATGACCAATGCGGCGATGGGCCATAAGCAGGTCGAGCAGTTCTGCACGCTCGATTCGACCTCCGAGATGATGCTTCGTCAGGCAATGACCGAGTTTGCTCTTTCGGCGCGAGCCCACGACAAAATCTGCAAAGTCGCCCGAACTATTGCGGATTTGGAGGGGGCGGAAACGATTCAGCCGGCCCATATTGCCGAAGCTATCGGCTATCGGAAACTGGATCGAAAATTATAGTCAGAAATTTTGCTCCTGTCGGATGAATCGGATTTGATGGAGGCACGGACAGACAATACGGTACAGCCCCGACATTCCGTTTCGCCGGTCTTTCTTTTGATGGTGGTTCTGCCGCCTCTGGCGACGATTTGGCTGGTGAATCGTTTTGTGCCGGAGCCGTCGGATGACACTGCCCGGCTTTCCGCCGCGGTCCGAATGCGCAATTTGAAAGCCGTCCGGGCGGCTGTCGAACGCCTGCGCACCGAACATCCGGCGTCCCTGACGTACCATATCCTTTATGCGGAGACGTTTTTTCAGGAGGATAGCAAAGACGCTTCTGTTTCGGCTCTTTTCGAAGAATATGCCGGCTGGCTGAAGGATTCGGAGCCGAACCGCCGCGACATCGGACGGCTGATTTCTGCACTGATTTATATCAAAACCGGTCAATTTGTTCAGGCATCCGCATATCTGCAGCAGATTGAAAATCCCCATCGGCCGTATGTGCAGCTTTTTTGGGGGCAGGCGCTGGCCGGACAGGGACACTATCAGGCGGCCCGGGCGGCATTGGAAGCGGAAATTCAGAACAGAGGAAGCACGGCGGCGGCCGTCAAAGAACTGGCTGACCTGTTTGAGAAAACTCAGGATGCACAGTCTTTGCGTCAGCTTTGCGAGAATCCGCATCTCCGGGCTTTTCTGCCCGCCTATACCGTCCGCCGTCTGGCCTTCCGCTGCGGACAGCCCTTTGTCTATGCCGCCGCCGTTTTCCGGTCGTTTCAGCAGGCGGCTCATCCGTCCGGGATTGCCGCAGCATTTTTTATTCTGGTTCTTTGGCTTGATTTTCTGCGCCGTCTGGATTTGTTCGAGCCGGAAAAGGTTCGCTGGGTTTTTTTGACTGTTCTGATGGGAATGGCCGCCTCGCTGCTGGTTTTTCCTTTGGGGGATTTGCTTGCCGTTTTCTTTTCACTGGGCCTGAATGTCAGCGCCGGGGGAGATTTGCTGTATTGTATCGTGGTGATCGGCCTGGCGGAGGAGGCCGTTAAACTGCTGCCGGTGCTGGTTATTCTGCGCTTTACAAAAGAAATCAACGAATCGATTGATTATTTGATTTATGCCTCGCTGGGAGCCCTCGGATTTGCCTTTCTGGAGAATCTTCTTTATTTTGACCGCTCCGGAATGACGGCCGTCAAGACACGGGCGATGATTTGCTGTATGGGGCATATGTTCTATACTTCTTTGGTGATGTATGGGGTCGTTCTGGCCCGCTACAGACGGACAGGCTCTGTCCGGCGCAATGTTCTGTTCTGTTTTCTGCTGGCATCTTTTCTTCACGGAGTCTATGATTTCTTTCTGATCAGTCGGTTTGTCTGGAAAGAGGCCCGGCTGATTTCGGTTGGGCTGGTCTTTCTGGAAGTGCTTTTGTATGTGCGGATGCTGAATAATGCACTCAATCAGTCCGAGTATTTTGATGAGGCGCAGGCGTCTCGGCTTCTTCGTCTGCGCGAACGGCTCAGTGCCGGACTGGTTGGGGTGGTGATGTTGGAGTATCTGGCGGCGGCTCTTGCAGTCGGGCCGTCGCTGGCGTATGAGCAGTTCCGCGGAACTATTTCATTTACGTGGGTGCTGGTTTTCTTCTTTGCTTCCGCGCTGGGAACCTACAATCTGCAGCGGGGCTTCTGGCTTCCGTGGTTCCGAAAAGCGGAGCACCCAACCCAGAATCTTGTTGCAGGAGGACAGCCATGAAAAAGCCGGTTCGAATTATGCCCTGTCTGGATATGCAGAACGGGCGCGTCGTCAAAGGTGTGCATTTTGTCAATATTCGCGATGCCGGCGACCCGGTCGCCTGTGCACAGGCCTACTGTGAGGCCGGAGCCGATGAGCTGGCCATGCTCGATATCACTGCTACGGTGGAAAACCGCCCGACGCTGCTGGAGGTTGTCCGCCGCACGGCACAGGCCGTGACGGTTCCTTTTACGGTCGGCGGCGGCATTACGGATACGGCTTCAGCGGCGGCGGTTCTGGAAGCAGGGGCGGACAAAATCTCCGTCAGCAGTGCGGCCTTCCGAAAACCGTCTGTCATCGGAGAGATGGTCAAGGAGTTCGGTCCCGAGCGCATCACCGTAGCCATCGACGTGGACCGCAATCCGGCTCTGCCTTCCGGCTATGAAGTTTATATTGACGGCGGCCGCACCGCCACCGGAACCGATGCCCTCGAATGGGCCAAACGCGTGGACGGCTTTGGTGTTTCCGTCATCCTGCCGACCAGCAAGGCCGCCGATGGAGCCAAAACCGGATATGATTTGCCGCTTATCGAAGCGATTGCCCGGAATTGTTCCGCCGAAGTCGTTGCCTCCGGCGGAGCGGGCACGATGGAGCATTTCTACCAGGCCGTCCAGGCCGGCGCCGCCATCCTTCTGGCGGCTTCCGTATTCCATTTTCACATAATCGATATACCCCAGTTAAAACAGTATTTAAAAAGCAAGGGTGTACCGGTCATTCTGCCGAAAAAATAGAGTATTATCGGACGGGAACGGCTGTCGGCGGCCATTCGAGAGCAGGGCTGGGAAAACAGGTTATCCGGGATTCTTTTTGTGCCGATGGATGGATAGAGACTTCGAAGCCGAAGACCTTATCGGAGCATCGCACAAACTGAGGATAGAGAAAATCCAGATATGGCCGCCGTAAGCCGCTCATCTCGAACAGGACCGATTCTGATTCCGGAGCTGGAACTGGAACATTTTCAGCCGCCGGTTTTCGAGGGCGGTCCGGTCCGCCTTCCGGTCGGCTCCGTTCAATTTGGATGGGTGGGGGTCGGGGCGGCCGGCTGCCGTCTGGCCGAATGGTTTTATCGGCTCGGCTATCTTAAGACGATTGCAGTCAGTGCAGACGAAAAGCATCTCAGAACGCTCAACCTTCCGGACAGCCAAAAATGTCTGTGGCCTGCCGCTCTTCCCAAACGTCTTCGCTTCAGCAGTCCGAAGGAGTCCCCCCGCACCATCGGCCGCGATTTGTTCGGGAGAATGGAAGAGGTCTTTGGGGAAGATGCGGATTTCCTGATGCTGTGCCTGTCGGAGGAGGAATCGGAAAAGGGCGGTTTGGTTTGTTCCCTGATGGATGTGGTAAACAGCTATGCCCGTCTGCTCGGTTTTCGACGTCCGGGGCGGACCGCGGGTGTCTTTTTGCTCGAATCGCAGCATCTTCACAACAGGTTTCACGGGATAATCCGGCCTATGGTGGCGGCCGGTTTGCCGGTCGGCGGACGCAGACAGGCAAATGAGGATTTTCTTCGCCGTCGTGCGGAACTGTTTGCATTGTTTAATCGGCTCAGTGCCCAGCCGACGCCTTATCTGACATTTGATTCGATGGATTATCTGGATGTCCTGACGGCGGGCGGCTGGACAGTGATGGGAGAAAGCCGGCTGTCTGAACCGCCCGATCGAAGCAGCATTTCCCGAGCGGTCCGGCAGGCGCTCGAACAATGCACGCTCGGCGGCCGGTTCTCTCTGAAGCAGACACAGGCGGCGGCCTGTCTGATGGTCGGCGGACAGGAAATGATGGCCGATATTCCGGGCCTGCCGGATGTGCTGCTGTATGGGTTCGATGTCCTGACAGCCCTGCTCGGACGAGCCCGCGTTCATCGAGGCATTTACGAGGACCAGGACACCTCCCTTCGCATTTATGTCCTCCTGAGCGGTCTGCAGCCGCAGGCCTGATGAGTTTTTCCCCTCTTGTTTCTTTCCGTCAAAGCGGATAATCTGTCCGTTCGTTCTTTTCAGGAGAAGACAATGCGTGCGGTTGTGCAGCGTGTTCAGCGGGCCGTCTGCCGGGTAAACGGGCAAATCACCGGACAGATTCAGCAGGGGCTTTTGGTCTTTGTCGGCATCGGGGCGGAGGATGCCGATGCAGATGCGGTTTATCTGGCCGACAAGATTGCACATCTTCGGGTGTTTGAAGACGCCGACGGACGGATGAATCGGGATGTGCAGCAGGTCGGCGGCGGTGTGCTTCTGATCAGTCAGTTTACGCTGTACGGCGACTGTCGCAAAGGCCGCCGGCCGGATTTTACCGCCGCCGCAGGCCCGGAGAAGGCCCGGCGAATGTATGAGCAATTCATCGAACTGCTTCGAGCGAAGGGCCTGACGGTTCAGACCGGTATTTTTGCGGCCATGATGGAAATAGACTGCGTTCAGGATGGGCCGGTGACGATTCTGCTGGACAGCCGCCGGCTTTTTTAATTTCAGTATGTGATGCGAAAATCTTTCCAGTTCGGATTGTAAACCATCGGGCTGATTTGCTTGTCCCGCAGATAGCCCTCGAAATGTTCGCTGATTTCATCCAGGCAGCCCTGAACAGCTTCGGGGCTGCCCTGGAAGACCGCTTCCACCGTGCCGTCGGGCAGGTTTCTCACCCAGCCGGTCAGGTTGTACCGCTCAGCAATCCGACGGGTCGTATAGCGAAACCCGACTCCCTGCACCCGTCCTGAAAAAATGACATGTTCGGCAATCGGTTCCATCTCAATCCGCCCAAATCACACGCCCCTGTGCCCATCGATAAAGGGCTTCCACCCGCTCCCGCATCGTGACCGACAGCGGGACCGTATTGCGCACAGATTCGAGGAGGAGGTCTGTATTCACATCTTTTTTCTGGTGAAAGGCCTTGTACAGGGCCGAAAGAACGGCCTGTTCAATTTCCGAACCGCTGAATCCTTCGGCCGCGTCCGCCAGGGCCTCCAGGTCAAACTCTTCCGGCTTCCGTTTGCGTTTTTTCAGGTGAATCGCAAAAATCTCCCGCCGCACCTCTTTGCCGGGCAGGCCGACAAAGAAGATTTCATCAAATCGGCCCTTGCGCAGCAGTTCCGGCGGCAGGGCCTCAATGTCATTGGCCGTGGCCACCAGAAACACCGGCTGCTTGTGTTCCTGCATCCAGGTCAGCAGCGTCGCAAACATCCGCTTGCTCAGGCCGCCGTCCGTGCTTTGGCTGGCAGCAGAGGCAAATGCCTTTTCAATCTCATCGATCCACAAAATCGCCGGCGACATCGCCTCAATCTGACGCATCGCCTTTCGCAGGTTGTTTTCCGATTCCCCGATATATTTGTTGTAAAGGGTTCCGCAGTCGAGCCGAAAGAGCGGCTGACGCCACGCCGCCGCAATCGCTTTGGCACACAAGCTCTTCCCCGCTCCCTGCACCCCGAGAATGAGGATCCCCCGCGGCGGAGTCAGTCCGAATTCAGCCGCCTGAGGGCTGAAGGCCTTTTCTCGGGTTGCCAGCCACTGTTTTAAGTTTTTCATCCCGCCGATTTCGTCCAGCGTCAGGGGGGCTTCGACAGATTCAAGCAGGGCGTCGGCCTCCAGCAGACGGCGTTTGCCCGCGATAATCCGGTTGACATCCTCATCATCCAGTCGGCGGTCGCCCGCCACGGTCTCCTCCAGCACACGGCGGGCCTGGCGAATCGAAAGCCCCCGCAGATTCCGAATGATGGCCTTCAGCCCTTCTTTGCTTAAGCCGATTTCCAGCGGGGTTTTGTTGTGGATTTGACGCAGGGTGTTTCGAAAGACATTTTCCAGTTCTTCCTCACTCGGCAGCGACAGATCAAACCGCCGGCTGTAGCTGCGGATGCACTCCGGCAGACAATCCTCGCCGTCAATCAGAATCAGAACGCTCTGGTTGAGTTCGACCCGATGGATGGTGTCCCGCAGCATCCGCAGAATCAGATGAGACTGGAGATATCTGCTCAAATCCAGTGCAACGCAGAACGTGCGGGAAGGCAGGTTGCAGAACTCCTTGAGCCCTTCTTCCGGAGACGGGTTTTCCGTTTTGCCCCCCAGCACCGGATGCAGGCCGTCTCGGCTGCCGCGTCCGGCGGACCAAATCCGCATCTTCCAGTCCAGTTTTTGAGCGGCCTTGCGAATGAGCTCAAGGGCATGATGCTCCTCATAAGTGACAATCGAAATGCAGCTGACCCCGCCTTCTACCAGCCGGAGCAGTTCCTGAAGATCATTCATCGCTGTTTCTGACCAGGCCATCTTAATTTTTATGGTACCGGCAAACCGGAAAAATTCAAGTTCTTTCAGCGGACGCTTCGGGCGGCTTTTTTAAGAGAACTGCTGCCGAACAGGGACCGTAAAGATACTATGAAAAACGGAAAAACCAAGCGATGGTTTCTATGGTTAGGTTGTGTTTTGCCGACGGTTGCGGCGGCACACACCCGCAGGGAGGCCGCAATGATTCCTTATTCGCTGACGAAGTACACACAAACAGTCCTGAAAATCACGGACCCGAATCAGCTTCTTTCGCTGCCGGCGGCAACCTTCGGAGCCGGCTGCTATTGGGGAGTTGAACAGGCCTTCCGCGAGGTTCCCGGCGTGGCGGCGACAGCTGTTGGGTTTATGGGCGGACGAATCGAGAATCCGACCTACGAACGGGTCTGCCGCGGTGATACCAGTCATGCGGAAGTTGTTCAGCTTCACTATGATCCCAACAGGGTTTCTTATGCACAGTTGCTGACGGTCTTTTTTGAAATCCACAACCCCACCCTCAAAAACCGGCAGGGCAACGACATCGGAACACAGTATCGCTCGGTTATTTTTTTTCATACCCCCGAACAGGAAGCGGCCGCCCGGACAGCTATAGCCGACTTAAACAAAAGCGGCCGGTATCGTCGGCCGATTGTCACCGAAATTGTTCCGGCCGGCACATTCTGGCCCGGTCCCGAATCACACCAGCGCTATCTGGAAAAGAATCCGGCCGGCTATTGCCATATTCAATTTCCGGTCCCTGTCATCGAAGAGCTGAAGAAATCTGTGCCCGCAGAGCCCAATCAGGTTCCGCCAAAAAAGGAAGATTGACTTTTCGGCGGCAGTGCCGTTCAATTTGCGGCCATGAAATACAAAGGAATCCTGTTTGATTTGGATGGTACGCTGGTCGATACGCTCGAGGATTTGACTGCTGCAATGAATTGGGCGCTTCAGCAGATCGGTCTTCCGACGCACACGCCGCAGGCCTGTCGAGAGATGATTGGTTACGGTACCCGCGAATTTGCGCGCAGGGCCTTGCCGGCCGGCCAGGAACATTTGACCGAACGGCTCCAGTCCCTGATGCTGGAGTATTATCACCTTCATTGTCTGGAGAAGACCCGTCCCTATGACGGTTTGCAGGAAGTTTTGCCTTGTTTGAAACAGCAGGGGGTGCGGTTGGCGGTCATCTCCAACAAAAACCATCCGCAGACGGTCAAGATTGTCGAGTATTATTTCGGCCCGAATGCCTTTGATTTTATCTGCGGGATGTCGGAGGGCTTTCGTCCCAAACCCGCGCCGGATATGGCTCTGGCGGCCCTGAGGGCCCTTGCCTTAACCCCGCCGCAGGCCCTTCTTATCGGGGACAGCGATATGGATATCCTGACCGCGCATGCCGCCGGCATCGAGCCCGTCGGTGTCAGTTGGGGGTTTCGCCCTGTCGAACGGCTCAAGGAAGCCGGAGCTTCAAGGATTTTAAATCACCCTCAGGAAATTCTCACCTTGTTATAAATTGGTGTTGACGTTTTGCGCCGGGTTTTCTACAATAATAAAGGAAGGATGTTTCTTTGAAAGGCACTTCCTAAGGGTTCTTTTTGCAGAAAGTGAAACCAAAGGGGTCGGCGGGGAGAAACTATGCGCGACCCATGTCAATTTTGTCTTCTGCGGGCCCGGAAGGAGAAGTTTCTGCAGCAAAAAGTTCCTCACTCAGGAGAAAGCCCGCTTCTGAATTCGTTTGAGGGAGAAGAATCGCAAAGGCGGTCCCCCGTTCTTTTGGGGTGGATGAAAGTCATTGAAAGCCGCTCGGATACCCTGTTTATTTTTGACGAACAGTTTTCCTGCATTTATGCAAATCAGTCGGCGGTTTCTTTTCTGCGGCAATGTGGACAAGGTCGAAACTCCTGGAACCTTTGGGAGGCAGCTCGGGAACAGTCGGAACCGTTTTCTTTCTGGCTTCAGAAAGTTCAGCAGGTTTTCTGCACGGGCAGGCGAACCCAATTCCTTTCTGAATTGCAGCATCAGGGGCGATGGAAAATCCTGCAGGCGGAATGCATTCCCGTTCGAGAGGCAGACAGGAAGATATATGCTGCAGCCCTTTTGTGCAGAGACATTACAGAATTTCGAAAATTGCAGGAACAGCTGGCGGAGCAGGAAAACAAATACAAAGAACTGTACAATCAATCCCCAATCGGTCTGTATCGAACACGGGTCAGCGACGGCAAACTGCTTGAATGCAACAAAGCCCTGGCGGATTTATTGGGCTACGGCAGTGTTGAAGAATGTACAAACGAGCATTATTCGGTTCATCATTATGTTCACCCGCAGCAAAGACAAATCCTGTTAGAGCGTTTGCAGAATGAGAAAAAAATTAAGGATTTTGAACTCCAGGTCCGCCGGAAAGATGGGAAGGTTATCTGGGTCGAACTAACAGCGGAGCTGTATCCTGACGCGGGATATATTGAAGGAGTTATGAGGGAGATTACTGCGGCCAAGATTCTTACAGAGACAGAGAAGAAGATTCTCGAGCTCGTGATGCGGGGCAAAAGCAGCCGACAGATTGCCAAAGAGATGTTTCGGTCTGTAAGAACCATTGAGGACCATCGTGCGCATATTATGCATAAACTGAATGCCCATAATTTGGTGGAACTGGCGGCAATAGCCCGGTCGCTGACAAAATGAAATGCGATAAAAAGGATGCATAAAGGCTTATACGGAAAATCCCGTAGTTTCCACGATTGTATGGTCAGTAGAAATTGATTAGTCTTGTTTCTAATATATGCGTGTGGAGATGAGAGGGTGAGGAAAGACCATCCGTAACAACATCTCCTCAAAACGTGAGATCTGTCTTTGTATGGAGAAAGGAGTGAGGAAATGAAGAATGGGATTGTTTGTTTGGCAGCGGCTCTAATCCTTTTAGGGTCGCTGGGGGCGGAAGGGGCCCTGTATTTCAGCCCTGATCTGTCCACAATCGCGGGGATGACCAAAACATGGGATGCGGCAAACACAACTTCTTCAGGCCTGACAGTTCAGAACATGGGCACATCTATCCGCTTTTCCTGCCTGCTTCAATCAGGAGACGGAACCGCGGATGGCTGGGCCTCGATGGGGGTTGGATATGGCTGGCCGCCGCCGGCAGGGTTGCAGGACTTAAGCGGCTATGATGGATATGCCCTGAGTTTTCTGAACACTAATAACAGTGCCTGGTTTGTCAATCTCTATCTGAACACTGGCTGGACCGATCCGCCCTACAATGAACCGGACAATTTTTATCAAAACGGTTGGGTCGAGCTGCTGCCGAATCAGGTTACAACGGTCATCATCGACTTTGCTGCTGTAGGGGCTGTGAATCTCCATCATGTAACCAATATCGGATTCCAGGTTGGAGCCAATATGGATGAATATCCCTATTGGTCTCCGACGAATCCCTCGAATCCGGACTGGTATCACATTGATGTGTCCCCGATTCCCGAACCTGCCAGTCTCGGCTTGATTGGGCTGGGACTTTGGATGGTCGGGCGGAAAAAATAGTTTCAGGTAGAGATTCACCTGGGAAAGAGGTTCCTTCTCAATAAGGAACCTCTTTTTTTGTATCTGCTTTGTGTCAGAAAACCTTGTCGAAAAAGGTCTTTTTTGGTAGATTGCCGGCTGGCGGATTACAGAAAAAACAAGGTCCGGAATAGAGGTATCTTATGAAAGTTTTGCTGGTTGGCAGCGGGGGACGGGAACACGCAATCGCCTGGAAATTAAGTCAATCCAAACAGCTCAAGCAGCTGTATATCGCCCCGGGCAATCCCGGTACGGCGGAAGTCGGCATCAATGTAGATATTGCCGACACCAATCTTGACGGCTTGGTTTCTTTTGCCAAGGACAAACGGATAGATTTGGTGGTGGTCGGACCGGAGGACCCGCTGGCTGCCGGGCTTGTCAACCGGCTGGAATCGGAAGGCATTTTGGCGTTTGGACCGACTCAGGAAGCCGCACGGCTGGAGGCCGATAAGGCCTTTGCCAAGCACATCATGCGGGCCAACAGCATTCCGACTGCCGAAGCCAGAATCTTTACCCATTATGAAGATGCCAAAATGTACATTGCCAGCCGCGATGAACCCGTTGTCGTCAAGGCGGCGGGTCTGGCCAAAGGCAAGGGAGTTTTTGTCTGCGATGACCCCGCCGACGGCATCCTGGCCGCCGAGAAGATTATGGTCAATAAAATCTTCGGCGATGCCGGCAGTACTATTGTTGTAGAAGATAAGCTGCTCGGACAGGAGGCCTCGATTCTGGCTTTCGTGGATGGGCGGACGATTTACGTGATGGAAAGCGCCCAGGACCACAAACCCATCGGGGAGCAGGATACCGGTCCCAATACCGGCGGCATGGGGGCCTACAGTCCGGCCCCCATTGTCACGGATGCCTTGATGGACCAGATTATCCGTGAAATTCTTGTGCCTCTTGTCGACGGAATGAACCGCAACGAAACGCCCTATAAAGGGGTCCTTTACGCGGGACTGATGATTACGCCGGGCGGGCCCCGTGTGCTCGAGTTCAACGCACGATTTGGTGACCCGGAAACCCAGCCCATCCTGATGCGGATGAAAAGCGATCTTTTGGAGGTGATAGAAGCCGTCTGCCGCGGCCGTCTGTCGGAGGTTACGGTGGAGTGGGACCCGCGGCCGGCTGTTTGTGTTGTGATGGCCTCCAAGGGCTATCCGGATGCCTACGAAAAAGGCAAGGTGATTACCGGTCTGGAGGCGGCCGCTCGGCTGAAAGATGTCAAGATCTTTCACGCTGGGACAGCCAAACGCGATGGACAAATCGTCACAGCCGGCGGGCGGGTGCTGGGGGTGACGGCGATGGGACAGACGATTGCCGACGCCAAAAAACGCGCCTATGAAGCCGTTTCTTTGATTCATTTTGAAGGAGCTTACTATCGGAGGGATATTGCAGATAAGGCCCTGCGGTAAAAAGAGGAGTTGATTTGCTGATGAAAGGCAAGTCCTATATCCGATGGTTGCATCCGCGGCGGCTAAGTCCTTTTGCAGAACGGCTGATATGGGTAGGCGGTTTTCTGGCCGGTCTGCTGCTTCTGTTCTATCTGGCTTCTGATCTGCTTTTGAGACCCAAACTGCGGCGTTTTCTGGAAGCCAACACCGGTACAGCGGTGTTTCTTGAACGTGTCCGATGGAAAAGCCCTTTGACGCTTCGGCTCGGTCGTCTTGTGTTGGCAGAAGATGTCCGTCGTCCTCAAGAAACATTGATTTTAGAGATTGAGCAAGCCGATTGTGTTTTGTCCTGGACACAATTGCTGCATTTGGAGTTTCAGCCTGAACGGATTCAGATTAAAAAAGCTGCTGTTGAAGTGCGGTATGATGCGGATTCGAAGCAGTGGAATCTAAATTGTCTGAAAACCGTCGGCAAAGGGAGACAACAGCCCGTCCGGATGCCTGAAATCGTTGTAGGAACAGGCCGGCTGACTGTCCAAAAAATCGAAGAGGGAAAACGGCAGACGCTGGCGGCTGTCGATTTTCAGGGGCAGATGAAACGTGGTGCAGGGAACTATCGTGTGCTTCTGGAGTCTCTGCCGTCCGGAATTTTCGCCGGCAGCCGCCTCGAAGGGGTCTGGCAGCCTGAAGACGGCCGAGGATGTTTTGAAGGAAGCGGACAGATTCGGATGCCGCTGATTTATATCTGGGGGAATGCCTGGGATCTGGACGATATTCGGTTTGCCTTCAGCTATGATCGGGAGCAATTCCGGGTGGAGCAATTTTCCTGCCGGCTGGGCGATGGGCGGGTTGTTTTTCGAGGACAAATCAGCGGTTCTCCGGACCGAAAAATGCTGTCAGCAGAGACCGAATTGGAGAATCTGTATTTGTCTGCGAGTTCCCGGCCGGACCGGATTGTTTATTCTGAACCGGTTCTTCAAATGATGACCAGCGGGCTGGAGCGGTTTCTGCGGCGTTATCAGCCCGAGGGGAGTGCGGATGCGTTTCTCCGAATTAACGGCCCGCTGTCAGATTTAGCCCAAAGCCGGCTTGATGGAAAGATTGTCTGTCGAGATATCGCTGTTTTGGACCGGAAATTTCCTTATCGGCTTGAGCATATCCGCGGCGATATTGAATTCACGGGCCGGAATCTGCATCTGAAGGATTTGCAGGCACAGAACGGCGCTTCTCAGTTTACCATCCGCGGGCAAATCACAAATTTCGGCCCGAATGCCGAGATTCAGCTTCAAGTTGCCTCCGAGAAGGTGTTTCTGACAGAGGAAGTCAAGCGGGCTCTTCCGGAATCTCTGCAGCGGAAATGGTTTGAGTTTGCCCCTTCCGGAATCTGCAGTTTCGACTATCAGTTTACTCGGAACGCAAATGCAGAACGTTTCTATCAATCCATCATCCGTTTGCAGGGGGTCAATTGCCTGTATGACCGCTGTCCTTATCCTTTGACCAATTTAACAGGAACTCTCGTTATTGAGCCGAATTCTCTGATGCTGCAGCAAGTTGCCGCTCAGTCGGGACAGGGAGAGGAAATTCGAATCGAGGGTTCAATAAAAGATTTGCGAAAGGCGCCGGCCTGCGACTTGAATATTACTGCCCGAAGACTTCCTTTCGATGCGAGACTTCGCAGCGCATTTCCAAAATCCATCCGTCAGGTTTTGTCTGAGTTTGAGGCGGACGGCGTTGTGGATTGGGATGTGCAGGTGAAGGGAATTTTTAAAGAGGATAAGCCCCTGCCGATTCGCGTTTCGTTTGCTGCAGAAGCAGAACGTTTGCGCTGGAAGCCGTTCCCGCTTGATTTTCAAGGCGTTTCGGTTCAAGGCTCAGCGGAGAATGGAAGGGCGGAATGGCGGGCGGCGGCTCTTCTTCCCGACGGCGGAAGCGGACAGCTGGTAGGACGCTTCTGGAATTGCGGCAGAGAGCCCAATCAGCCGGGGATACAAATCGCGTTTACCGCAGAGGATGTTTCCTTGAATCCGGCTTTTTGGACAGCGATGGAAAACACGGGACTTTATCAGAATGTGCTGTCGGAAATTCGTGCAGAAGGAATTGCGGACGCAGCAGGAAGGTTTTGTTTGAATTGCCCTGACCGAGATGATTTTCCTGCCGCTGCTCATCGGCCGCAGGAACGACAAATCTATTTGACGGTTCGTCTCAAAGAAGGGGAGCTTTATCATCCCGGCGGCGGCTGGCGGACGGGGTCGGCTTCCGGGGTTTTTTCTCTCGAAGATGATCATTTTGCATTCAGCGGCTGGCGGATTTCCAATGTGCCGATTCGGGAGGTTTTTTCTGCGACACTGAAACAGGGCATTCAGACGATTTCCTCTTTGGAGCCCTTTGGGCGGGCAGATGTGCAGCTCGATTTTCTCGAATGGACTCCCCGCTCCTTTCCGCTTTTGCGGCGTGCAGAGGGACGGATTGAGGTTCATCAGAGCGGGGTCAATCGTCTGGCTGTCTCCGGTGCAGAGGGCTTTTTCGAAGGCCGTTTGCGGTGGACGGAATCCTCGCTTCTGCCGGAGGGCGGGGGACATTTTCGGCTGGATTCGGCGAATGTGCGAAGCTGCTTTTTGTCGGAGGTGGAGGGAATCTGGACAGCCGATCCCAACACCGGTTTTCTGGGCATTCGGGACCTCCGCGCACGATGCGGTCCGGAAGGCCGTTTTCTGGCCAATCTGCAGATGAAAACAGATGAACCGCTCCTGCCTTTTGAGGTTAACGCAGTTTTTGAGAATATTCCTCTGAACCGGTTTTCGTCCTCTCCTGAACTCCGGAACGGGCAGCTGGAAACGAGCGGACGCATTCGGGGGGCTGCCGACATTCGGGGAAAAGCGGCGCAGCTGGAGGACAGCGAAGGCCGAATTACGCTCGAAGCCGACCAGTTGAAGATTGGACGGGAATCCTTGCTTGGTAAAGCGCTGATGGTGATGCAGCTGCGTCAGGCGGATGAGTTTCTGTTTACCCAGTTATTTGCCGAGGCCGCTTTAAAGGGACCTGTAATTCACTGTGAGCGGATTCTTCTGGCCGGGAAAAACGATGTCTATCAGGGCCAGGGCCGTTTCAGCTTAAAAGACGGGACCATCCAAATGGTCTTGACCGCTTTCGGAAGGCGGAAGAATCAGGAGCCCACCCTCCTGACCGGTCTGGCGGAGAATCTCGGAGCGGCACTGGCTCGTGTCGAAATCAGCGGCACACTTGCGCAGCCCGTCATTACACAAATACCGCTGCCGCTGCTGCCTCGACCTTTTTAAAGCGGCTTCCTTCCGACCGAAGATTTACTGTTCGAAGACGGAGGAGACCTCGTCCGTCATTACAACCGGGATCATCGCCTTCGGGTCATCCAGAATTTTCCCTTTGACGCCGACGATTTTGTCTGTCAGCGATTCCATTTTGGACTGCTGAGAAGGATCTTTGGTAATCAAATAGCAAAGGATGCGTTTGTTCTGGTCCAGAATGACAAATCGCCGCGGACCGACGCGTCCGGTGTAAATGTAGGAGGGCTTCAAAACCCCTACAAAGAGATACTTGGCCTCCGCCGGGACGGCCTGTTCCCGCTGGGCCTGCTGTGCAGCGGCAATCTTGGCCTTTGTTTCCTCCAGCATCTTATCCTGAAGCTGAATCTGCTTGTGCACTTCAACGGCCAGTTCATAACTTGCAATCTGCTTCAGGAGCGACTCGGCGTAGATTTTTGCCCGGTCAATGTCCGGTGTCTGGAGGATTTTATTCAGCTCCTCTTTAATGGCGGAGTAATTCTGTTCGGGCAGCGGTTTCTTGAGCTGTTCTTCAATATCAGCCCTCAATTGGGTGCATTTCTGAACGGCCAGAGTGTCTACGGAAGGTGCTGCGGGTGCAGGAGGAGGAGTCGGCTGGGGTTGTTCGCTCTGTGGTGTCGAAGCCGACTGTTCACCCGGAGCGGGTGTTGCAGGAGTACTCGCCGCCTGGCCGGCGGGAGCTGCTGGGGTTGGAGCAGCCGGCTGGGCTGCTGCAGAGGGCTGCTGGGCTGCAGCCGGAGCGGACGGAGCCGCGGCTGGTGTCGGCTGAGCGGGTTTGGCCCCAGAAGCCGGACCGAGCAGTTTCAGATGCTCCATGCTCACCCACAAGTAGGCATCCGCCGGGGGTTTGATTTTGTAATAATCTGCATCCAAATCCGGCGGACCCATCAGCTCCACAATGTCCCCTTTGTACAGTTTGACCTGTTGCGAGTGGGAGTGAAGCGGCTCGACGAAGTCAGACCCAGCCCAGACCCGCACATCATCGCCGGTCAGAACACCCACTTTCGGGTTGTTCGGGTTCAGTTGGACATACGTTTTCGAAATCCACGAATAACTTCCCTCCGGCGGGACAATTTTCGCCCAGGCATTATGGAGAATATCCACAACGGTAACCTTATCTCCGGCATTCAGTTTTCCGCATCGATAATAACTTGTCCCGGGACCGGAGCGAATATTAACATCGGTGCCCGTTACTTCCGCGATTTGCGGAAATTCCATTTGGGCGAGTTTTTCGACCAGATTTTCGGCGGGGGCCTGAGCCGGAGTCGGGGTTTGAGTTGCGGGTTCCTCTGCAGGTTCCGTTGCTGCTGCGGCCGCCGACAGACTCCACAAAAGCCCGACGATATAAACGATTGAATTTGTGCCGATGATCATGTTTTGTCTCCATCCAAAACCAATTCCTGCCTCCTAAAACGGAGGTTTTTGTTCCTGTATTGTGTTTTTACCTTAACATGATAGAAACAGCGTGTCAAACGCTTTCTGAATTGATAAAAGACAAACAAAGGCGACATTTCAGATTCCGCCTTTTATTTTTTATCGGCAATTTCATCAAAAGTTCAAAAATGAAACATCTAAAAAAAGAGAGCGGAAAACTTGCCCGGAGAAGTAGTTTTTATCGGACGTTTTGGGCCTTTTTTTATTTTTTAGCAGCGGATAATCCTGACAAAGCGCCGGTAGACCAGGCGATTTGAAGATTGTATCCGCCGCAGGGGCCGTCTGCATCAAGAACTTCGCCGGCGAAAAAAAGATTTGACTGAAGCCGTGATTCCATTGTTGTTGGGTCGATTTCATTTCGGCTCACCCCGCCCCGCGTAATCGTGGCCTGCTCAAGGGGGGCCGTTCTCACAATGGTCAAGGGGCAGTTTTTAAGCAGATTCAAAAGGTTTTTTCGATGCTGACGAGTCATCTGGGACACCGAAATTTTTTCGTTGCCCAGCAAAAGTGTCTGCATCTGCTGAGCCGTCTGCCGGGGCAGAAAGCCGGACAGAATACCCGCCGGTTCTTTCTTGGGATGGGTGGTAAATTCCGCTAAGAGCCGGTTTTCGAGGGCCTGACTGTCCAGTTCCGGCAGCCAATCTATATGGACCGGAACCGGTTTTTCGTTGTGTGAAAGGATATCCGTCAGATGGCGGCTCAGGTCGAAGACGGCCGGGCCGCCGATTCCGTCTGAGGTGAACATCAGAGGCCCTTCTGATTCCCACCGGCGTCCTTCAGCGGCGGCCCGAATCCGAACCTGCGGGATTCCCAGCCCCTGTAAGCAGCCGGGCCACTTTTCCTCTGTGACCAGCGGACAGAGTGCTGGTTTGGGAGCAATGATGGAATGGCCGAAGTCCGCTGCCAGACGATATCCATCGCCGGTAGAGCCGGTCATAGGCCAGGTGGCTCCGCCTGTGGCCAAAATGACAGCCCGGCTGAAAATCGTTTCTTTGTTTGTGCGAATCTCAAAACTGTGTTGATTTGCAGTAATATGTTCTGTGTGTCGTCCGTACAAAAACACGACTCCCAATCCCTGAGCAGCGTCCAGCAGACATTTACACACATCAGAGGCCTTATTGCTTACTGGAAAAACGCACCCATCCTTTTCTTCCTGCGTCGGAACATTTCGACTGTGAAAAAAATCCCGAACCTGCTGCGGTGGGAAGGCATAAAGGGCCGGTTTCAGAAAACGGCCGCAAGAACCGTACGCTCGGACAAAATCATCGATGCTTCCCATATGGGTCAGATTGCATCGGCCCCGTCCGGTTTTCAGCAGTTTCCGTCCGGCCGTGGTGTTGCGCTCGACCACCAAAACCTGAGCCCCCCGCTGGGCCGCAAAAATTGCTGCCGTCAGCCCCGCAGGTCCGGCTCCGATAATGCAGATTTGGGTTTCCATTTTCTTTTATTCAAAGTCTTCAGGGGTCAGGACAATCGATGCCCCCGCCTTAACCGTTCTGTCAAGCATTTTCTCTTTGTATCGAATTCGGCAGGCATTGTCTGCTGCCGCGCGGACAACGGCCCTTTCGAGACGGTGCTCTTTCCAGGCAAGGTCAATTTCAAAACCGCCCCGTGCCCGCAGCCCTTGAATACGTCCTTGCTGCCATTGAGCGGGCAGCGCCGGCAGCAGTTCAATGAGCACCTTTCCGTCCGGCGTGCGGATATGAGACTGGAGCAGCATTTCCGCAACGGCCGCCGTCCCTCCGAAATTGCCGTCAATCTGAAACGGCGGATGGTTGTCAAAAAGGTTCGGCAGGGTGCTTTTGGCCAGAAGGGCCTGAAGGTTTTCATAGGCCTTTTGCGGCTCGTGAAGACGCGACCAGAAAAGAATCATCCATGCCCGCGACCAGCCCGTGTGTCCGCCGCCGTGTGCCAGCCGGTATTCAATCGTTTTCTTTACCGCCTCCATTATTTCCGGATGGTCATAAATGTTGTACTGGCGGCCGGGATGCAGCCCAAACAAATGCGACATATGCCGATGTCCAGGCTCGGCCTCTTCAAACGGAAGTGCCCATTCCATCAGGCGGCCGTCCGGGCCGATTTGTGTCGGAGCCAGTTTTTCCAGTGCCGTCTGCACACGTCGGGTGAACTCATCCTGAATGCCGAGAATCTCCGCCGCCTCGAGTGTATTGCTGAATACATCCCAAATAATTTGCTGGCCCATCGACGGCCCCATGGACACGGCAATTTTTTCCCTGGTACTGCTCAGGTAGAGGTTTTCAGGAGAGGTTTCCGGCCCGGCCGTCAAAAGCCCCGTTTGCGGATGCGGCGTCAGGTAGTCCAGATAAAACAGTGCCGCCTCCTTCAAGAGCGGATAGGCACGTTCCCGCAGAAAATCCTTGTCCTGTGTAAAGCGGTAGTGCTCCATAAAATGCTGGCTGGCCCAGCCGCCCCCGTGCGGCCACAGTCCGTACTGGACGTTCCCAAACGGGTCTGTGTACAGCCATGCATCCGTCGTAAAAGACGCACAGAATCCACGGGCTCCATAGAGCCGCCGGGCCGTTTGACGCCCGTTCGGTGCCAGCCGCTCAACGAACTCCAAAAAGGGAGTATGACATTCGGAAAGATTGGTTACCTCCGCAGGCCAGTAATTCATTTGGATGTTGATGTTGATGTGATAATCGCAGTCCCACGGCGCTGCAATCATATCGTTCCAGATGCCCTGCAGATTGGCGGGCATACAGCCCGGCCGCGAGGAGCTGATTAGAAGATACCGGCCGAAATGAAAATACAGGGCTGTCAAACCGGGGTCATCCGCCCCGTCTTTCACCGCCTCCAGACGGACATCCGTCGGTTTTTCGGTGCAGTCCGGACCGGTTAAGTCCAGGAGGCACCGCCGGAAAAGACGCTGGTGTTCGGCGATATGCTCGGCCTTGAGCTGTTCATAGGGTTTTGAGCAGGCGGACTTAACCTGCTGCCGACAGACCTGCCTGCGGTCCCGCGGCAGCGGCTTGGCGGGGTCTTTCAGATTGTAGTCTGTGGCCGCCGCCAGATAGAATGTCGCCGAATCAGCATTTTCAATAACCAGCTGATTGTTGTCCGAACGGACGCGTCCTCCTTCCGTCTGTACTTTCAGCAGACAATGCCACTTGACGCCCTGTTGTCGGCCTTCGTGTTGGGCCTGCCCGTACATCTCAATGGCATCCGGCCCTGCGGCGGCGGTTGTAAAATCGGCAGGCCTTTCGAGGGCGGCTTTCAGGTTTAATTTGCCGGGCTTGTCGCCGACTACTCGAATCACCAGGATATTGTCTGCAGGTGACGAAAAGACCTCTCGAGTATAATGGACCCCTTCGTAAACAAAGCGGGTTGTCGCAATGGCGGTGTCCAGGTCCAGTTGACGACGATAGCCCTCCACCGGTATTTGCTGTTGCTGAATCAGCCGCACTCCTGCGGCCATGCAGCCCTGACCATAATAATTTGTGACAGCCACAGCCAGAACATTCCTCCCTTCCCGAAGCAGACGGCTTGCGTTAAAGGCATAGGATTTGTTCCAAATGGCGGTGCGTCCCAGTTCTTTTCCGTTCAGATAGACAATTCCCTTGTCGTCAATAGGCTCCAATGCCAGACGAGTTAACCCCTTTTCAATCTGTTGAGCCGTCAGGTGGAACCGAGCACGGAAAACCACGGTTTTTCCCTCCGGTACCTCCAGCGATGAAGCCGCCGGCCAGCCGGTGTCATCAAACGTTTCCGCCAATTGAGAGACATCAACCCCGGTCAGTTCCGGTCCCCGCTTCCAGCCCTGAATAGACAGCGGAGGTTCGGTCGGCTGCTTTTGGGTATCCATCCGAAGATAGAGGTCTCCGAGTGTCTGATAACTGCGCGGTTCGATAGGCGAGCCCATTACGGATTGAATCGTCTGCTGAGCTTCGGCATATTTGCCTTCAAACCAGAGGACACGAGTTTTTTCAACCGCTTCCCGAAACCCCTCTTTGGCCTGCGGCACCGGCGGTCCCGCCCAGACTGTCTCTTCGTTCAGCTGAATCCGTTCTTCAACCGTGCCGCCGAAAACCATCGCCCCCAGCCGACCGTTGCCTACCGGAAGGGCCTCCGTCCATTCCTCCGCGGGCTGGGAATACCAGAGGGTCCGTTCCTCCGCCGAGACTGTTGAGTTGATACAAACCAGCAGAACAAAAAGTGTTTTCATGGAAACCTCCTCATGATTTTTCCTGACAAAGCAATGAATCCATCGTACACGCTGCGGAGGAGTCTTTCAAGAAAACATCTTTTCAAATTGGACTTGCCGGGTATAATTGCTTCATCCGTACAGACAAAAGAGAGATATTTTGTAGATAAAGAGGTTGTTCATGGCTCGGCATTCGCGGCTCGAAGTGCTTTGTGTGATGAAGGAAATCGGTCTGGTACCTGTTTTTTATCAGGCGGATGCAAAAATTGCGGTTCAGATTGCTCAGGCCTGTGCGGAAGGGGGGGCTCGCTGTATTGAGTTTACTAACCGCGGCGATCGGGCCGTGCGGGTTTTTGAGGAGTTAACCCGCTGGCGGGATGAGCAGAAACCGGAGGTCATTCTGGGTGTCGGCTCTGTTGTAGATGCCCCCACCGCCGCCCTGTACATTGCGGCCGGAGCGGATTTTGTTGTCGGGCCGCTGCTCGATGAGGATACGGCCAAACTGTGCAACAGCCGCAAAATCCCCTATATGCCCGGCTGCGGCTCCGTCACGGAAATTCACCGGGCCCATCAATTGGGGGTGGAAATCTGCAAAATCTTCCCGGGTGGTCAGGTCGGCGGACCAGAATTTGTCAAGGCCGTTCGCGGCCCCTGTCCGTGGGCGGAATTGATGCCTACCGGCGGGGTCTCCCCAACCCGGGAAAGTCTGTCCGCCTGGTTCAATGCCGGAACCGCCTGTGTGGGAATTGGATCCAACCTCATCACCAAAGCCCTCATTGATGCCAAAGATTTTGCCGGCATTACAAAGGCCGTTCGTCAGACCCTTGACATGGTGCAGGAAGTCCGCCGCAAAGCGTAGGGAATGAAAATCGGTATGTTCTTCCAACAGGAAGGTGCTCACGCTGCCCATCCGTCTGCACCCAGTAGTGTTTTCCGTCTTGGTCAATCTGAATGCGGAAAATCCGCCCTCGGATGCGCAGGTTCTCGATTCCCATCCCCGCTGTGTAAGGATGTCTGACAGGACAGATGAATAATGTGTCTCCCTCCATCCGGATCCCAAACAGTCCCCAAACGACGGTCTGAGCTCCCGCAAGGGCGGCAATGACATTTGCCCGTCCGTCACGCCGATAATCCCGGCTGTCCGCCCGAACGGCCTGCGGGATATACGGAAACGCATTCCACCAAAGAATTCTCTGTAAAACGTCGATGCCTTTCTGGGTAAATCCGGCTGACAGCAAATCCGCCGCCAGCTCCGGCGCATCTCCGGCATACACGCCGGGACCCCCCCAGTCGATATCCGTTGGGTCATAACCTTTGTCGAATTTGGACAATGAATGGACTCCCCATTGGGACAAAAACTCGTTTTCATTCAGCCGCTGAACAATTGCCTCGGCCTGTCTGCCTCGAACGAGATCAGCCCGCAACAGGTCGAAAATCTGGATTGAATAGCAGGTCTGTGGTTTCCGGTTCAAATCCAGTGAAACAAACCACTGATCCGTTTTATCCCAAAGGTTGTTCATTATTACGGATTTGAGCTGTTGAGTCCGAACGGAAAAGTCAATTGGGGGTTCTTTTCGGGCCCATCGATAGAGCTGTTTCATGATTTGATAGTTTAGAATCCGTTCAAAGTTCGGGCTGGGTGTATAGTGCTGATAGGCCTGTGTGCGGCGCAGTTCCAGCAGATTTTCATTTGTCCCGTAGTCAATCAGCACCGGCCGCTGTGTCAAGTCTTCTTTTTCGAACACATATTTCAGCAAAACGTCCGGCAGAGGGTGGTCCTGAATTGTTTCCTGCAGGATGGACACATCCCCCGTCAGGGCGATATAATCGTGCATCAGCAGGGCCATGCTGTAATAGTTATAACTGTAGCCGACGCCGATTCCCTCCCCTGTCAAGGGATGCAGGGCGTAATGCCGACTGTAATCGGCCTTCAGCGAAGCGAGCAAAAGCGCTCGAAGTGCTTGCGGGTCAGCCGCCGCGAAGAATTTGCTCAGATAGGCATCTCCCCACAGGTAGCTGCAAACCGCCCCTCCGTCAATGCCGGACTCCGCATACCATGGGTTCAGAATAAAATCCTCCGGTTCCCAGCGGGTGGTTAGAAAGGTCAGCAGACACCGCTGATAAAACCTCTCCAGAGCTTTGTCATCCGTGATTAATACAGGCAAACGGCTTCGAAGGATGCTGACTTTCTCGCTCCAGGTTCGGTAGGCCTTCTCGATTTCCTCCTCAATTTGGTCAAGGAGCGAGCAGGCTGATTGTCGGGTTGTATTCGGGTGCCCGAGGACAAAGGCCGCAGCAATTTGACGGGAACCGCCGGGCGATAGTTCCAGGGAAAATACCGGCCGGTTGTCTGCAAACCGGCTTGGAGCAGGGTGGAATACGGCGGAAAGTTCCGCTTCAGTTGCACTCAGAATCAGGATGTTGTCTGAGACGGATAACGCCGTATCCGGCCTTCCGGCGGGGGGGACCCATCCCCAGTCCCGGCTGAATCCAATTTGGCCGGATAGGTCAAACGACAGGATGGTTTGAAGGAAATGGTCGGTTTTGTTTTCAAGCAACAGCAGAAAGGCAAAAGCCCGTTTCCGGCTCAAAGGGACTACCTGTCCTGAAATATCCAGTCCGTCTGCAGTTTGTCCTTTTAGAACAGTTGCCGCCGGATACCAGATATAGGTTTTAACAGGAATAGGATGTCCCTGAAGCATCCAGGTTCCGCGGATTGGATTGCCGACAAAAGGGGGAGAAAAACAACTGCCGAAACCCATTTGCTTCGTATCGGGCTGGATACTGATAGAGCCGCTGAAGTTATAGAGATGACGCCCTTCCAAAATCATGGCATCGGAAGAGACGGCGAATTCTTCCAGCCGCAGATTTTTCGGCGGCAGACCTTCTGCGGCCTTTCCGGCTGCATTCCCTGCCAGAACCGCGAGAATCATCAAGAACCGTTTCATATTTCTTTATTGTAAAAAGTGAGGGCATAAAAAAACAGGAAAAGAATCCGATTCTTTTCCTGTTTCCAATATGTTCGTAAAAAGAAGAGTCCGTTCTTCTTTTGAGAGTGGTCAGTCCTTATTTCCGGCTGCGCCGCAGGGCCAGCAGTCCGCCGAGCGTCAGCAGACCCATTGTGGCCGGTTCAGGAACCAGCCGCAGCGGTGTCGGCATCGAAGCGCCGCCGATCCAGCCGCCCATATTGGCAATTTCCGTGCTGGACAACGCGCGATTCCAGGTTGCAATAGTGGAGCAGTAACCCCATCTTTGGTTGCTCCAGTTCCAGTCGCCGGCAAAGAGGTGGAACCGGTCTGTGTAGAGGGAATAGCGGCCGTCAACACCCAGACCAGGAGCATCCAGGAACAGCGTTCCGTCCAGATACACGCGGAAGAAACTGGCGTTGTCAGCAGCGATTACGACGCGGTGCCAGGTTGTGGCGTTGAAGGTCTGAGTGGACCAGCCGGCTGCATCGTGACCAACCTGATAAACTCCCGCACTGACTTCCTTGAAAAAGAGCTCCGCTTCACTTCCAATCGGGTCCCAGGCGGTCTGGAACAAGCTGTTCAGGCCGCCGGCCTGTGTTTGCTGGTAATCAAAAGCGATGGTGTATTGATTGACATAGCTGCCGCCGCCGTTGGCCGTAAAAGAGGGGTTCACCGTGATGTATCTGTCGGCGCTCCAGATTTGAACCTGCAGGTTGCCGCTGTAAGCAGTCGGATTGGCTTGTGTTCCGATTTCAATCCAGGGGCCCACAACACTGTGGTTGCCTACGATTCCGCCGAGCGGCTGTCCGACAATCCCTGTCTGCCAGTTCGCTCCCCCTTGGAATGTCCACAGGCCGGTCAGGCCGACGGGAGAAACATCGCCGATTGCAGCAAAGGTCGCTGAAACCGCCGCCAAACCCAGAACACATCCAAACAATACTTGCTTTTTCATCGTCTTTCCTCCACACAAATAAGGTTCATTTGTTTTCTCATTTCCGCTGTCGGAAACGTTCTTGTTTTTGTTATCGGTTCGTCCGGCTGCTTTTTCACACACTCCACACGAAGGCATTCCTGCTGTGCCGGACCGTTTTCAGATTGTTTTTGTTATTCCCATGGAGCAACGCCGCTGATGTTGTTGAACCACTTGCGGAGCCAGCTTTCGGCGAAGAGTACCAGGTCGTTCATGTTGACATAGCAGTCTCCGTTCAAATCCGCCTCCGGAGCCGGCAGCCCCATCAACACCGCATGCGTGCATGTATACGGTTCGGCTGTCTCATACTCCATTCCGGATGCGATGTTGAACGTCAGCCCGCCGCCCGGTACCAGCCGTTTCTGGGTGGACAAATACACATCGCTGAAGGCAAACTCCGGCATAGAGGCGGCTCCGCCGGTTCCATAGACCCGAACATAGACGTTTGTATCGGCGCTGGAGGCGGTATAGGTTGTGCCGACCATCTGCCACTTGGACGCCAGGATGCCGGTGCCGCCGGACAGATTCCCGGTGGCATCCGCAGCGGCCTCGGCGATTTTCACATAGTTCGGATTGCCGCTTTGGATGGCTGCGTGAATCACGGCTCCGTCTGTGACTCCGGCCGGAATTCGCCACAGTTCCAGGTGCATTTTCGGGGCCGGATTCGGCCAGGCGGTTGCACCGTACTCGCTGCTGTTGACAGCGCAGGCCATATCAAGGTAGTACGTCATTCCGCTCTGGAGGGGGCCGACGACCTGTCCGAGCACCAGGGTCTCGGATGTGTAAATGCACACATCATTCATTCCGGGAGTTGGAAGCGGACTGCCGTAAAGGCCCGCCGCCCAAATGCCGCCCTGGTCGGCTTCATTGAAGTCCGCAGGTACTTCAAACAGCCAGCCGGGCGGAGCCGGGATGTTGTCCACAAACCAGGCGCCCCAGTTGTCTGATTTCATAATGCTGTTATAGACACTTTCGTAAGGCGTTCCGATCATCCACTCGATTTCTTCAAATCCGCCGTTGGCCAGCAGATTGTCTCTGCTTTCCGGCCAGTCTGTCGGCATCTGGGTGTCCAGATAGACGTATCCGATGTAGACAATCCCCGGCTGCTGGATTTCCGCTGTATGTGTGTTTTCGTAAGAGAGCTGCACGGTAATCGGCTTGCCGGCATCCGCCGCTGTTGCCGTATACGTTCCGTAAATCGGACGCCACCGATTCCGCGAGAGCGGACGCTTGAAGGAGGCAACCGCCTGGCCGTCGATTTGAAGGGTCAGCGTGACCGTATCTTTCCAGCCGTCCCAGTCTTTGGCCATCACATAAGCCATTGCATAGTAGGTTTGTCCGGCGGCTGCGGGTGTGCCGGCGGTCTGCTGAAGGACCGCCGCAGGGTCATTGGTGTAGGCCGCTACCGTTCCTCCCAGCGGGGCCAGAACGGGCTGGCTGTAGTTCATTACGCCGATGTTCGTGGCGCCGGGTTTATGAACCAGGTAAATCCCTTTCTCCCCGCTGCTGCCGCCGACAAAAGTCCAGCCGGTCGGATTGACGGAAAGTTTCGGTTCGGCTGCCGCCGGGTCCAGCAGCGACAGGTCGTAGAAGAAGTCGCCGTTCATCAGCAGGCCGGTGTTGCGCGGTTCCTGAACATTGGCGCTGTCCATCCAGCCTTCTCCGAGCGTTATAAGGTCTTCGCTGTTGACAATCGTATCCCGGTCATAATCTCCCGGCAGATAGGTCGGATAATGCTGAGAGGTATTGGCTTGATCGGAAATCGGGTTGAACTCGTCAATATACACACGGGTATCGGGTTGACCTCCGACAATCGAAATCTCCGTCCAGACTTTCTTTGAAGAACCCGGATAAGGTTTCGGATAGGCAAATTTCAGTTCCTGCCAGACATAATCCGGTTTTGTCAGCGGCAGACGAACCTCACCCAAATAGGTCAGATTGGCAGGATTCATCGGGTCGGTGCCGTCCGTATAGCTGTAGGATCGGACAAGCAGACTGGCTCCATTTCCATTGACGGCAGCCACGCGTGCATAGGTCTTGAAAAAGTTTTTGGACAGCCAGCCGTGCGTGGGACTGACGAATTCCTGATACCCGCCGTTGCTCGGGATGCAGATGGCAATGCCCGAGGTAATATAGGGGGCAAACACAGCCGTTTGCGGGTCGCGACCGCTCCACGACGGGTCAATCCACGCCATTCCGAACTTTTGGACATCTCGGGCGGCTTTGGTGTAGTAGGTTTCACCCGGGAGAATGTTCACAAATCGATACCACTGCTGGCCGTCACTCCAAAGGGCATAGTGTCCGCCCGGAATCATGATCGAAACAGGCCAGCCCGGCAGTTCTGCATCTTTGATGTACCACACGGAAGCCGTGTTGTTGCTGCTGATATTGATATTCTCGCCGGGCCAGTAATCAAACGACGAGAATGAAGGTCCGTACAGGAGCCGCCACCCGCTGGAGTTCCAAGCCAGGCGCGTTTCACGGGTGAAATAACTGTCCGGAAGCGGCTGAACAGAGGACACTGTCAGAGGAGTGGCTGTCTTGTTCGCCAGTTTGGCCACTTCACCGGCGGGCAGGTACGAGCCGCACCAGACGGCGATTTCATCCAAAGCGCCGGAAAACGCTCCGGACAGGCCGGCTCGGGACGCAATGTATAAGGGAGATTTAGCGACGGGAACCTTCGGGGCGATATAGCGGGAGGTAAACTGAAGCGTTCCGTTTATATATTTTCGAAGTACAAGTTTGTCGTACGTGATTGCCAGATGGTACCAGCTGCCTAAAGTCTGTTCCGCCGTTTCAGTTCCGATGTTCTGACGCCAGGCCGAATAGGATTCCGACCAAAAGTAGTCCAGAAGGTCATCACCGGTGCCGTTGGGGTTTCGGGCCAGTTCCACGTCATAAGCATCGGTGTACACCAGATACCCCCAGTCTGTTCCGGGAGCATTGTCTCGCCGGACCCACATCGAAATCGTGAAAGCATTCCCGAGGTCGAAGACATTCGGGTCGCTGTGGGCGTCATTCGGGTCCACATAGAGAAAATTGATTTGATTGGGGTCATCCAGAACGG
This sequence comes from Anaerohalosphaeraceae bacterium, assembly GCA_035378985.1. Classification (NCBI taxonomy): domain Bacteria; kingdom Pseudomonadati; phylum Planctomycetota; class Phycisphaerae; order Sedimentisphaerales; family Anaerohalosphaeraceae; species Anaerohalosphaeraceae bacterium. The sequence goes on along the minus strand of DAOSUR010000001.1, from coordinate 393,403 downwards.
GATTGAACAGCAAAGCCGTTCCGGTACCTCCCGGACCGGCCGTCCATTGCGGCTTGTGAATGCCGTCCACGGCACGAAGAGAGGCGTTCAATCCTTTTCCGCTTGCATCAAGAGCGGTCGTTCCGCTTCCTTCATTCAGCGGCCAGTAGGCAGCCAGTTCAGCTCTTACGGAAGCGGCGAGTACGACGAAAGCCAAAACCCCCAACGCTCTTTTCATCATTCCAAATCTCCTGATTCACTATGGGTTAATGGTTTCACCACGGTTTTAACGGAAGGTGGTCTTACCAGATTGGATTTAAATTTTCATGCCCCTGATACGGCTTGGCGTATTGAAGATAGGCCTTCTCTTCCGGCAGGCCGCGCATGGTTTCTACATGACCGTCCACGAAAACCAGGTTGGCCTTGCCTTCATTTTTCTGCGCAAGATTCACGTTGTGATACGTGGCGATATTGTCCGTACTGCGGCCGGGATTCGGAGCCATCCACAGGGCGTTGTCGTTCAAAACAGCCCGGCTGTAGTTTTCGCGGTATCCGTTGTCTATGTTCAAGGTCCACAAATTTTCTTCGGAAAAAGCAAAGCACTGAGCAGGCCGAGTCACGCGGGTCAGTTTCAGCGAAACCTCTTTTTCGTAAGCTGTTGAAAAAGTGATTCGCAAACCCGTTTCCCAGTCAAAGCCAAGAAAATAATTCATCGAATAGCTGTACATCGGGTTGAACGGTACCGTAGTTGTCTCCGGTGCACCGCACTGGGAGCAGCCCTCCCGCAGGGCATACGACTTAAATGTCGGGCACATATGCACATTTTTGTCCGCCACATACGGCCAGAAGGAACCGTCCGGCCAGTCCTTTGTGTAGTGCCATCGGCATACGGCCGGACAGGCCCCGTTGTTGAGGGTCCGCCGTGAGTAAAGCCAGTACACGGCAAACGGTGCTTTGTGATTGTTGTCCTGGGCATAACCCTGCAGGGCGGTGCCGTAGTTCTTCAGATTGGTTGAGCAAATCAGCGTTTGGGCAGACAGTTTCACGCGGGACAGGGCGGGAACGATAATTCCCATCAGAAGAGCGATGATGGAGATGACAACCAGCAGTTCTATCAGCGTAAACCCTTTTGTGGCTTTCCGCATCTTTCCATTCCCCGTTTTGAAAGGTTTTGTACAGGCACTTCCGTCAGCACTGTACTTTGACTGAATTATATCATCGCAAATATTTTCAGTCAATATATTTTTTGCACAAACTTTTGTGCAGCAATTGCCAAAAAACACATCCCCTCGGTTTGCTCCCCGAATGTCGGATAAAATCCGGAAGATTCGTTCGCGGAAAACGATGGGGTTCTCTGCCGGATTTCTGCATACGTTCGTCCGAAAAAAGGGGCCTCCTGGAGCATCAATCCGCAATATTATAAGACGATATAAAAGACCGAATTCACAAAGATTTTTCAAGTGTTGATTCGTTCGGTTTTGCACAGGTTTTCATATCAAGAAAGTGGTAGTCTAACCGCTTGGAAGGAAGGGGGGTATCTTTGTGTTTGATCTTTTTCCGAAGCATCGCAACCGCTTCGCGTGCCATATCAGTTTCCGGTTCAATAATCGCGGTCGAACACAAACCGACACGCTGGTCTGTTTCACCGGCGAACGTAATCACCGACAAATCACGCGGGATTTGAAGATTCAGCCGGGCTGCAACCGCAAAAATCGCCGGAATGGAATAGCCCCAGTAAAACAGCATTGCCGTCGGACGTTCAGGTTTTTTGAGGACCGAGTAGAAAAATTCCGTCTGTTTGTCGATGGATTCCTCCAGTTTCAATTCTGCAGAAGGAGTAATGTCATACGGAGCCAATCCCGCTTCCTGCATGGCCTGCTGGTAGCCGCCTCGACGGTCGGCGGCACTGTAATGGGCGTTGGGTTTTTGGTTGTACGAGTAGATATCGCAATAGCAGATTTTTCGATGTCCCAGTCCAATCAGGTATTCTGTGGCCCGTTTGGCGGCCGCAAAGCTGTCCGGATACACTGCATCGTATTCCAGTTTGTCATTGAGCCAGATTTTCGGCATCTGGGTGTCGTGAATGGCCTTCCGAACCTTGGGAGGCATGTCCTGGAAGAAGTTGACAATCAGCCCTTCCGCCATCAGAGAACGGAATATCATCGGCAGTTCCTGTTCTTTGACGGTCTCTTTCGGCACTCGCGCCAGCAGCAGGTGTTTGCCCTGCTTTTCCAGATTCAGGTGGATTTCGCACAGCAGCTTTTCAGGCAGATAACTTTTGTTTGTAAAGTCGCCGTGGAGCAGAGCCACACAGTTAAATTGTCCCGTTTTGACGCCGACGGCATAGGCGTTCGGGATATATCCCAGCTCAAGAGCAATCTTTTTAACCTTTTCCTGACAGCGGCGGCTGATACGGTACTGGTCGGCCTTGTTGTTCAGCACACGCGACACGACCGATACATCCACTCCTGCATAATAAGCGATTTCTTTTAGTGTGACCGACATAATCTAAATCTTTTGTTTTTCGCTTGTTACTCACTCCGCTTCAATTCGAACAGCTGGTCTGCTTCCGACCTTGTTTGTTTCAGCAGGGGGCTGTACGACCAGCACGTAATTTTCTTCAAATCTTTGCGGAATGTCAGCACGCGAAGCCAGGCCTGTCCGCCGATTTCTCGAATTGGGGATTGATAATTGACCAGCATCTGAATCACGGGCGCTCCGTTGTCGGTTGGGGAAATCAAAAGTCCTGTCCCGTCTCCGATCACGTGTCCGCTGACAACCAGAAAAACGTTGTCGTGCTTTCGGATCAGTTTGTCCCAGATTTCCTGGCCGTCATTGCCTGCCGGCTGGGTCGGATAGGAGTGCGGATTCCACTCCTGTTTGTCTCCTTTGGTTTTCCAGTCATACCGGCTGTCGTCGTAGTACAAATACGCGTGAAGGATGAGGATGGCGTTTCGGTCTGCGTATTTTGTGAGAATCTCGGAGGCCCATTGCAGCGTTTCATCCGTCGGAGCCCATTCGAGCGTCAGAATCAGCCACCGGCTGGAGCCCGGCGCTTCAAAAAGGTGATAGGAATTCGTCGTTTGACTGGCGGTTTTTACACCTGTCAGTCCGGACCAGCCGGCAAGCCGTTCATAAGGAAAGTATCGGTCCAACCCTGTGCTTCGGTCGGCGGCATTGCCGCCGGGACCGCAGTCGTGATTGCCGGTGCACATTGCATACGGAATTGTCCCATCCAGTATTCCCAGTGCACAGGAGGCATTTTCCCATTCTTTGTCACTGTTGGTGTTTGTAAGGTCGCCCGGAAGCAGAACGTATTGGATTTGGAGTTTCTGGGCCTGATTGCGAATCCACTGGGTCTGGAGTTCAAAAAGTCCGGGATAGGTGTCGTTGTAGTACTGCACATCCGGCAAAATCACCAGCGACCAGGAATCTTCAAAAGAAGAGGGAATTTCGACATTTTCTGTCTGAATGTACCATTGGCCTGAAAACACGGCTCCAAGCACCCCCAGATACCAGACAAAAGTATTCACCATTTTTTGTGCCTCGATTTTTTCGGGTTTTCGGCAGTATAGCGTGCAGGGAAAGGACTTGTCAATGAAAAAGCACAAATCTTTGTGCTCACATTGCTGAAAACGACAAAGAAGACGGATTTTTTAGGGATTCAGCCATTGGCTGACGAAGACCGAAAGGTCTTTGATATCAACCTGCTGGTCCGGCGGGACATTCAGGTCGCAGAAGGGGTTCCAGGTGGATTCTCCGTCCTCACTCAGCCAGGATTGGGTAAAAATAGACCAGTCAGTCTGTTCAATTTGCCCATCATCATTCAGGTCTGCCGAACGGGTCAAATCTGAGGCAAAATAGCCGAGCAGATAGCACATCTGGGCCTGCCAGGGGAGACAGGGCTCCAGCAGCCCTGCATTCTGGAGATTCATATAACATTTCCAGGGGTATCGGATGAAGGATTGGAGAAAACTCAGATGGTGATTGATGTTTCCGCACAGATATCCAGGGACCGGATTGAGGTGGTCAAACCAGTAAAAGGAGTACAGGTCTGTTCCATGCAGATAGTCTCCGAAGCCGGTGATAAAGACCCGCGAAACAGGATTGCGTCCGCCGATCCAGTCGAGCACATCCAGAGCGGCGTCCAGGTACGCTCGACTGCCGGTTCTCTCATAGGCCCACAGCAGTACATAGGCATTGCCGCACAGCATTCCGCTCGAGCCCCAGTACAGGTCGTTGTACATCAGCATCGGGATATTGTAAGGATTGCAGTCCCTGCGGTTGACCAGAGCGTCGGCCTCCATCAGAAACGATTGAATGAGGGCGTTTTTGATTGTGCTCGAGACGGGACGGTCTGTGCGGATGTAGTCCATATAGGCCTTGCTGATAGCGCTGGACCCGAGCAGTCCGATATAACCGTAGTAGGAGTTTCCTCCGAATGCGTTCAGGGGTTTGGGATTGGAGGCCGAGTTGTACTGACTCTCAAAGTAAGTTCGATAGGTTGAATTGCCGGTGGCGATGTACAGCTCCACTGCCGCCAGTCCCCGGTAGGGCAGGTCATTGGTTATGCCGTAGGACCAGGTGCTGCCGCTCGGTCCGGTCGGGTTGTACGTGTTCGGGTGAGCGGTCAGCCACCCCCACGACAATTCGGCCCGGCTGAGCAGTTCCTGGGCGTAGGGTTCCATTTCTTCGATGGTTCCCAAAATGCTGTATGCTTTGGCGAAAACGGCCGCCAGTACGCAGGCCGCTCCGCTGGAAACATCTGAAACGGTTTGCCGTTGAAGATTTCCGTCATTGGTGATGACAATAAAGTGCACGCTGCCGTCCGGATTCTGCATCTTTTTGAACCATTCGAGCTGATACTGAATCAGCAGAATCAAGTCATTGGTTAAGCCGTCGGATTCGGGAAGATGAAGCACACCCGGCCCTGTTTTCCGTCCGAAGCTTCGAAGTGTTTCCAGCAGAAACCACAGAGCACCCAAATTGTTGTGGACATCCAGGTGCAGATCACCCGCATCAAACCAGCCGCCTCGGACATCCCGCGTTTCAATTCCGATGTCCAGAGGGTCGTAGTCGTACATTTTCGCAGGATTATTGTCATCATAATCATAGCGGCAGGTTTCATTGTTGGCATAAATAGCGGGACGGCTGTGCCCTTCGGCAAAAGGTTCGGCAATCTCATAGCCGCTTCGGGCATAGTAGAAAAAACGCAGGGCATCGCGGAACGCCCGATTGAATGTTTTGGGGTGAATCAGAAAAACCGGTGAACGCTGGCCGATTTCCGGCACCTCAATCCAGTACCGTCCCGGTGTATTTATTTCCGTAAAATCGGCGTGATAGACAATGTCCCCGCTCAAGTTCCAGCTGCTTTCGCAGGCATCCTGCGGCAGAAGGGGACCCTGATAAACAGCGCGCTGGGCGGCTGCATCAACGACTTGGAAATAAGCCGGTGGCGAAGAAACCGCTCCGGCTTCATAGCTGACCACGGCCAGCTTCCTCTGGTCGGGCCGATATCCAAGCTGGTTGACTTTCACCATGTCTGAATAGACACAGTCGATGCCGGGCACGAATCGCATCTTTTCAATATAGAGCGTGTTGGTTTGACTGTACCGGCCGGCCCCCTCGAGAGTCAGGATACTCAGGCGAGTGAGGTCCAGATTGGGATTAACCGCCAGAAAATCGGACATCGGGATATAGACATTCTGCCATTGAACGGTGGACGGCTGAACATAACTGGAAAGCAAAACAGATGCCGTCTGACTTGAATAGATACTGCTTTGGCCTGCGTAGGTTCGGTAAAGATTCAGAATCTGCTGATCATCTGTGAGACGGATTCGCAAATCAGCCCCCGGGGCGACTTGTCCCCATTTCACCCGCAGATGCAGAAACGGATTCGGTGCGGTCCGAAGCAGATTGACCGAGTGGCCCCAGTCGAGTTTGAACTGGATGTTCCACCATCCGCCCGGCAGAGTGCTCTCGAGCACCAAAGAGCCGCTGCCGACGGACATATTGACCGGAACGGCATTTTGGCAATGGACGAAAGTGGCCGGACTTCCCAGGTACACATACGATTTGTTGCCGTCCCAGCAGGTAAATGTCTGGAGGTAGGATTGGACCGGGTCGAAGAAGTTGACGCCGATGCATTCTTGACTGCCGAACACCGGATGCACCGTCATCCAGCAGCAGACAAAGATAAAGAACCGCAGCCGGGTGCGGCGGAAAACTCCATCATGTTGACGACGGTCTTTTCTCATTCCTTCCCTCCTCACAGAAAACCAAATCTCGTTTTTGTTTGAAGACGGGTTTCTGAATGGGAGTTTTCAGCTTCGCAATTCGATGGTATCCCAGAAGGCACCCTCCCAGGCCCATCCGTTCGGCTGATTAACCACTTCCAGTTTTCCTTTTCGGCCTGCCAGCGGACTTAAATCCACCTCTGCATCCATCCAGCCGTCCGGAGCGTTTTGGGCATCCACTTCCCGGCGGAAAAGAACTTCTCCGTTAAATCGCACCAGCAGGGTCCAGTCGCCCATCGAATGACGCCCGACGGAAAGAACCAACCGCATTTTTCCGTCTTTGGGGATTTCCACCTCTTTCCAGATTGAACAGCCCGTGTTTTGGTTGAGGGGATGCGTTGCCAAAACGTCTTTGCGTCCGTTTGCCTCTTTTCGGTAGCCGGGGGACATATCCGGGCCGCAGTTTTCCACCGTCCAGCCGGGTGCGACAGGGTCTCCGCTGATGCGTACCTCCGCCCGCAGCCGGCTCAGTTCCGCAAAGGTGTAGCGGCTCTGGACTGTCGGACCGGGCTGATTGGACCGTTCCAGAGGATTGGGAGAAGCCGGCAGAACAGGAATCACCAGCACCTCGTTTCCATAGCCGTCCGATTCCGTCCAGCCGCCCCATCGGTACACGGCCAGCCGAGCCAGTTTTTCACATGTGTCAAAGAGATTCGGCAGGTCGTAGGGGGTATGCAGAAACTTCCGTTCCCGGTCAATCTGTTTGTAGGGTTCGGGGATATTCAGCAGGCCCTTGATGGTAAACAGAATGCCCGCCGCTGTGGAGGCATTGCAGTCGGAATCCTGCCCGCACTGCATAGCAATCCGAATCGTTTTTTCAATGTCCCCCCGCCCGTACAAAAGACCGAGCACCACGTAGGCCCCGTTGATTTTTGCATCGATGTTAAAATCGCCTTTGTCGCAGCTGAAGAGACGATAGGCCGGATCCTTCTGATACTTTTCCTGAATGCGGTTCCATGCGGCTTGCCAGTCTTCCGGTTTTTCCCGATACCACTGAAGGACATCTCGAACCGCTTCGGCATACTGGCTTTCTGCAGGAATATAGGCCAGAGCCGACTCAATCAGCTTCTCAATGTCGCGTTCGACAAAGGCCAGCGAATACATTGCCGAAACAAATTGTCCGCCGTAGAGCCCGTCGCCGTAGTTCATGATTCGCCCAAAAACATTTCCCAGATACACGGCGTGATTGGGCAGGGCGGGGCTGATCAGACCTGCAAAGTCTGCTTCAATCTGATAGTCAATATCATCCGCATGCATATTGTGCTGCGGATGCCCGCTGTCCGGCGGAGCAATTCCCTGCCGCAGATTTGTTCGTCCGGCGTCATTGGCGTGCCAGAGCGGATATTGGGTGTTTGCAAAATCAAGCCCCGCCCGACGAACGGATACATCGAACCCTTCGTTTTGCAGGGTTCGCAGGAACGTCATCTCTACGTAAAGGTCATCCTGCTCAAAGGCCTGCTGAATCATTTCCGGTTTCCAGACGGGTACGGCCTCGTCCGGGATTCTCTTGTTAAGATATTTGAACTCGACCGGAAACCCCCAGCTGACGCCGACCATCTGTCCCAGCCAGCCCGCCGTCATTTTGTCCCGATAAGTCAGCATCGGGATGCGGATATACTCTCTCGGCTTTTCGGTTTCCGGGAGGGAAATCCCGTTGGCCGCCGCCAAAGATGTCTCCGCATTGTCCAAACCGTCATTCCAATACAGTTCCGCCAGATACACCCCGCCCTGTCCCCAGCCGCAATGGCTCACGTACCATTTGCCCTGTGCATCTCGAATCACCTCGGCGGCGTGGGAATTCAGACGGCCTGCCAAATCGCGGATGTCCCAATGGAACGGGTCTTGGCTGCGATACACGCAGGTGCCCCGATAATCGTCCCGCGGCCCGATAAACAGATAGTACACGTTCCCGCGGCGAATCACTGTCGGCGATTCCGTAGGTCCCCCCCAGGTGCCTTTCGAAGGGTCGGTAAAGACAACCCTGCGGGGTCCCCAGTGAATCAGGTCTTTGCTCGTACGGGCGGCCACAATGTGGCTGCCGCCTTTCGGGTCGGAGGTGGCGGTGTAATACATCACCCATTCATCACCCAGCCGCAGAATAAACGGGTCGCGGGCATCGTATCCGTCCACGACCATCGGATTGGCCGGGTGACGCTGCCAGCGGACCAGGTCTTTGGATGTCGCCAGATGAATTTTGTATTTCGAATTGTCCACATCGCCGGCACAGTAAAACATATAATACAAGCCGTTGTGTTCGATGACGTGGGGTGCCCACAGATGCACTTCATTCCAGCTTGCATCAACCGTCAGCGCAAACGGCTGTTTGCGCCACGGTTTCTGAGTCAGTTTGTCGGCGGTCGCATGAGCAAAGTTATGCTCATCCAGAGGCCCTAAGGGTTCTGCATGGGTAATCCCGTACAGGTGCCAGGTACCGTCTTGTCCGCGAATGAAACAGTGATCGTTGATATACCATGGGACGGGCTCTCCGACGCTCGGGTCATAGATTTTCACAAAGGGTCCGCATTGGACCTGTCCTTCTGCGGACGAAACCGGGCAGGCACTCAGCAGAACAAGACCGGCGGTTATCACAAAGAAGATCGGACGCATACAGAATTCTCCCTTTAGAACCAGGTTTTTTTGACGTCCAGATAGTCCATTCCGAACATGTACCGCTGAATCGCCGCCGGGTTGCTGCCGGCAATTTCCGCCGTAAGGACATGCAGCCCTTTGCCCAGCGTAAACCGGCCCAGGACAATGGGTTCGGTTGCTATCACGCCGTCCGGATAAAACAGGTCTATCGGCTTGCCGATTTTTTTGCCGTCCAGATAGAATTGGACAATCCCGTAATCCGCCGCTTTGGTCAGGCGTGTCGTCAGCTGATACCGTCCTTTGCGGGGGATTTGGATGCCGATTTTCAGTTGGGCGCCCGGCTGTCCGACCCACCACAGCTGGGTATCATTTTGCCATTTGTCCTTGGGAAAAGCTCCCATGTGCTGTTCTTCGAGCTGACCGACCGGTTTTTCAAGGATATAAATGCCCGCAATGTCCATTGGATAGGTTAAGCGGGTATAATAGTCAACACGTTCCTGAGGCGGAAGGGGACCATATGGGTCACACCCTTCTGCAGACAGATACCAATAGGCGGTGCAGGCATACTGAGTCGGACGCGTATTGGAGAAATATTTTTCGATGCATCCCTCGAAGGAACGCTGAAACGGAACCTGATCGGCAATATGCCAGCGGTTGACGCTCACATGTCCTTTGTTGCCTTCACTGAGGGGCTGGTTGTGGAAGGCGTGCTCAAACAGAGTCGGGTCGCTCCAGGCGTAGCCGAAGTAATCTTCGGAACCGGTGCCGTACAAAGAAGGGAATTTTTCTCCGTCCACAAAAAACTTCTCATCCCCTTCGCCCCACCAGCCTCCTCGCGGGTTCCACACCATCAAAGCGACCCCCACAAACCGTCCCCGTCCGTCGGTTTTCAGCATTGTCCAGTCGATTTGACGCTCTTTTTCCGTCGGCAGGAAAGCATCTCGGTGCCACTTGGCGTGAAAGTATCCATATGAACCTGCCTGCATCGAATGAGGAGCGTGTGTGATTTCAACTGTGAGACGCCGAACCTGTTTGCCTTCGTTGAGCAGTTCAATCACAGCGCTCTGTTCAAACGGCATATACCAGTTTGAATAAAACTCCTGCTCATTCATCCCCATCGGCAGGGAACGGTAGGGATTCAGTCCGGGACCCGTTCCGAAGAAATCTCCCAGCGGGCTCCAGACACTCGGATTGGGTTGATGGTCCCAGAAAATCTGAATTGTCATCTCGCGAAGGGCTTTTCGCCTTTCTTCCGTATCATTCGGAAGGTCAGGACGAACCTTGATGGAGGCGATGGCTCTTTTGCCTTCCAGCACAATCTGTTCCTTCTTTCCCGGCTGGAGGTTTATCGTGTAGGTTTGCGTAATCTGTTCCGGATGACTTCGGAAAGAACCGGGGCCGACATGCAGCAAAAGGTCATTCACACGGTCCAGGGCGGCGTTGTCTTCCTCATTCATCTGCATCGAAAAGGTCGGCACACGCGTGCCGTTCGGAAAGAGTGTGTATGTGAAATGGTGAAATTCCCCATAATCTCTATCGGCAATAATCCTGCAGGATTTCTGGAACGGAATCGGCGTATAGTTGTTTTTCCCGTTGGCAACGATATGCACAAGAGCAGGACGATTAAACGGTGCAACCTTTCCGCTGAAGTACTCTGCAAAGGGCAAATCGACCGCCGGCTGTTCGGCTCCGTCCAGATAGATTCGGACGTGGCCTTGCTGCGGGGTGGCCGACCAGATTCGCCAAATGCATCCCGGTCCTTCCATTTCGGCCAGCACCAGCTTGTCGTTTTCGACACGAATCCATCCCCGTCCGCCGAAGCCGTCATCGTTGGCATCCCATTTTACGTATTTGCCTGTTTTTTCATCATACCGGCTTGAGCGGTCATAACTGGACCACTGCCGGCACACGAGCCCCTCTTCCGGCAGACGGGCCAGCCCCTCTAAGTCCGTCAGTCGGTTCACCAGGTCTGCATACTTGTATTCGGTTTGAGCCTGTCCCCATTGCGCCCCAAGAAAGAAAAGAAGAAAGAAGATTCCTAAATCCTTACCTTGCTTCATCTTTTTGCCTCACTTTCTACAGATTTTTACAAAATTATAGACAGGAAATCGTTAGTTTTTCTTGCCTTTATATAAGGAAGAGAGATTTCTTCTGTGTCCCGCTGTTCTTTTTTTAAGAAATATAATCCATCGGCCCTTCAATGGCAATCCCGAAAGAAGAAAATATTTGCATTACGCAAAAGTTTGTGCTAAAAGATAGGTCTTTCCGGCGACGGTTGTTTTTTGCCGGGGAAAATCCGAGGATTCCGCAGCGGTCCGGCAGAAAGCCAAGCGGGCGGTTCGTTGAAATTGGATGCAGAGGAAAATGATGAGTGCGAACTTAAAACATCAGAAGAACACGGCAAATAAAAGAGGGGATACTCCTTCTTATGCCAAGCGTTTTTCGTTCGAAGAATGGACCTCGGGACCCGGCGGGCTGCTTTTTTGTTTATGGGGATTTTATGGAAAATCGGGAGGTCAAACCGTTTTGGCTGCGGCCGTTTTTCTATTCATGCTGCACAGAGTGTCTTTGGCTGCTCAGGTTCGGGATGCCTATTATGCTCATTCTGTTCGTACGGATCAAACCGGGGTGATTGCCCCGTGGAGCCAAACTCAGAACGGACCTTTGGATACACGAATCCGCATTGCTGTCGAAGTTCTCAAACGGTATCCCTGGGTAGATTCAAAAAAAGCGGTGATGGCCGCTCCTGATTTTATCTATAATTCCCACTGGAGCATCCAGGAGGACGGCACGATTCTCATTCCGCCGACCAATGACTGGATGTGCGGGGATCTCAGTCAGCGGGCTTGGAGCATCATCAAGGGCCTGACTGCTTACTATCAGTACAGCGGCGATCCGATTGCATTTGTTTATATTCCTTTGACAGCTGATTATATCCTCGATTATGCACAAACCAGTGAAGAACACGACTGGCCCCGGTTTCCCATTGCCACACCGACCAGCGGTAAGGCCTACGGCAAATGTATTCAAGAAGCCCGCAATCAATTGGATTTATGCGCTGTGATCGGAACGGAAATCCTTCGGGCTTATAAATTGACCGGCAGGGAACGATATCTTGAGGCGGCACGTCACTGGGGCGATCTTTTTGCCCGGAAGTGCAATTTGGATCCGTCCATGCCTCCCTGGAACCGCTATACCCATCCGGAAGGGGTCGGCTGGTCGGATGAATTGACCGGCAGCACGACCCTGATTCTCGATTTTCTGGATGAACTGATTGCGATGGGATATGCCGGTGAAAATCGCCGAATTGTCCAGGCACGCGACGCAGGAAGCCGGTATGTCCGTACCCTCTTGGAGACTCGTTGGCTGGAGAATGACACCTGGGGTCGCAATTACTGGGACTGGGACAATCCGGTTCTCTGCGGAATCGTGTCGATGTGCGGCGACTATATTATGAAGAATCCGCAGGATTTTCCCGGTTGGCGGACGGACCTCCGAAATATCCTTACGCTGATTTTTCATCGCAACGGCACAGATCCCTCCTCCGGCGGAGATGTCTATCATGGTGCCTGGGCCTTTCCTGAATCCTCCACCTGCTGCGGGACTTCCCTGTCCTATAATCAATATACCGCTGCTCCGACCCTTTTGCGGTTCGGAGTCTTGGCGGATGATGACCGGATTCTGGAGATAGGCCGACGGATGCTCATTATGGCAGCGTATGACAGTCGGGAAAACGGCGTGGTGTACGACGGCCTCTTCGGCCAGCAGGTTGCAACCAAGGAATGGTCTAATCTGGCGCATCCTTGGCCCCTCTGTCAGACCCTGGAGGCGATGGCGTGGACGCCTGAACTCTTCGGTCCCAAACGCGAAAATCATATCATGCGGAGCACGTCCGTTGTCAATTCGGTTATTTATGAGAAAAATCGGATTGAGTATACAACATTTGATGCGCCGGAGAAGACTATGGATGTGCTCCGTCTGAGTTTTCCGCCTTCCGCGATTCTTGCTGACGGGAAACCGCTGCCGCATGTCTTTTCTCTGAATCAGAACGGCTATACAGTTCGGCCTCTGCCCGACGGCGATTTTCTTGTTCAGATTCGTCATGATCGGGCGCGTTCGGTGACGGTCATCGGTACAGATGACCCGCAGGAACAGGTTGATGACAAGGAACTGACTTTTCCCGGCGGATGGAAGGAGGTTTCTGATTCGAGTGCCTTTGGCGGAACGCTTCGGGTTGGTTCCCGGAAGGGGGCGGAGATGACCTTTGCCTTCAGGGGCAACCAAATTCGTCTGCTTGGAAAGGTCGGACCAACAGGAGGGCAGGCGGACGTTTATCTGGATGGCCGGAAGCAAATGACGCTGATTGACAGCTGGAATCCCGCGGTGCGGTATCGCCAACAGCTGTATTCAGCAAGCGGTTTGCCGAACAGCGAACATGAAATTCGAGTGGTTCTGAAAGGCAAGGGAAATCTGATCTCCAAAGGCACGGAAATTGCTTTGGACAGCATTCAGTTTTCGAATGCTTCTGCCGAGCCTGATTTCGGGAGCGGGGGTGGTCCAACCGGTGCCCAGCGAATGATTTTCGGTTATCCTCACCGGCAGGATTATGTGGATTCCCGGGGCCGTACTTGGCGGCCGGCTACGGAATGGGTTATTCGGAGCGGCTACGGCAGGGATACTGTCAAAGAGGCATGGTGGACCCGGCGGCGCAGTATGTATATCGGAAATACGGATGACCCGGAATTGTACCGTTACGGTGCTCACGGACAGGAATTCTGGGTGAACCTCACCGTCGGTCCCGGAATCTATTATGTCACCTTGAAATTTGCAGAAACCCCGCTTCATTGGTTTCTGGAACGCAATCAGAACAACCAGCGCATTTCTCACACCATTTCCGCCTGGCTGAACGGAAACCAGGTTCTTGGCGGTCTTAACATCGAGAAAGCGGCAGGCGGTTTATTTCTTGCAGTGGATAAAACGTTCACGGATATTGAACCCCGAAACGGAATCATTGAGGTTCGGCTCAAAGGAGAGGATGAACAGGGGGCTATTCTGCAGGCCCTCGAGTTGGGACCAATGAGCGAGTTGCCTCAGCAGAGACATGGAAAATGAAGTGCCGATTTACCCCATTCTGGTTCGCTGGACACTGCAAAGCGGCTGACAGGCAGGGCAGAAATTCAGCTTTTTTGAAACGACTGGTCTTGCTGCTGGGGGCTGTCTGGACTCTGCCGGCTGCGGCGGAGAAGTTTTGGATTCCCGCGATTGAAGAGCCCTGGCGTCAAATTGCGGGCAATCCAGACCTGGGCGAATACACGGACGAAAAGCAGCAGCCCGTCGATTTTGCTCTCTGGCAGGCGGCGGATGGAACCTGGCAGCTGTGGTCCTGTATTCGGTTTACAAAACTGGGCGGCCATACCCGTCTTTTTTACCGCTGGGAAGGAAAGCATCTGACCGATTCAAATTGGGCTCCGATGGGAATTGCTATGATGGCCGAGCCCGAACTCGGAGAACCCCTCGGCGGTCTGCAGGCCCCCCATGTGGTCCGATACAAAGGCAAATACTGGATGATATACGGGGACTGGGACAATATTCGGATGGCCGTCAGCCGCAACGGCAAGGACTTCAAACGATGCGATAAGGGCCGAGTCCTCTTTACAGAAGGTCCTCAGGTCAACAGCCGCGACCCGATGCTGCTTTTTACCCGAGGCAAATGGCACTGTTATTACACAGCGTTTCCGGATGAGCGGGGGTATGTGTACTGCCGAACCTCAGACAATCTGCTTCAATGGTCAGCTCCGGTCATCGTCAGTTTCGGCGGCACGGCCGGCAGCGGCCCCTATTCTTGTGAGTGCCCCCACGTGGTGGAAATTCTTCCCGGCCGTTATTTTCTTTTCCGCACGCAGTATTACGGCCCGGGTGCACAGACCACGGTGTATGAATCGCAAAATCCCCTTCTGTTCGGCATTGACAACGATGCCGGCTTCAGGGCTCGTCTGAATATCTGTGCCCCTGAGATTGTTTTTCATCAGGGCCGATATTATATCGCTGCGCTTAATCCGAATCTGGACGGCATTCGCATAGCCCGTCTCCATTGGAAAAGTTTCGGGAAGCCGGTTTTTGATTTTGACAATCCCCAGCATCGCCGGCTCTGGATGCTTCTGGACGGCAACCTTGATTCCGTTTTCACCGACAGCCGCCGACACGGTCTTTATCCGAAAACCCGATATTATATCAGCACGGCGGAGAAAGCCGGCTCTGCTCCGGATGATGCCCGGACGGCCGATATTGAAAGCCCGCCGTTTACGCTCGAAAGCCCGGAATGCATCGTTTGGCTGTCCGGCGGACAGGACCCGCAGCGGCTCTATCTGGTTTTTTTGGATGCTCAAAACGGTCAAGAATATCTCCGTCTGACGCCAAAGGGACAGGACCTTCCTGAGCCGATTCTTGCGGACTGCCGCTTGTTTGCAGGCAAATCCGTTAAAATTCGAATTGCAGATCACTCTTCGGACTCTTTGGGACGCATTACGTTCGGCGGGATTTATGAGCGAACCCCTCAACAGGATCGATAAGAAAGGAACAAGATGATGAGAATCAGACGCCGTGAGTTTCTAACCGCCGCTGTCCCGGCTTTGCTGGGAGCGGGCGGCTGTGCACTTTCGAAATCCGCTTCACAGGAAAAGAAATCCGGACGGGTCCTTCGTTTCGCCCATTTTACGGATATCCATATGGAGCCCAAACGAAAGGCCCCCGAAGGACTGGCCAAGGCCCTCCGCCATATGCAGTCGCTCGAGGACCGGCCTTCTCTGCTTATCACCGGCGGAGACCATGTGATGGATGCCTTTTCCGCCAAGCCCGACTGGGTGACTGTTCAGTATGAAACGTTCCGCACCGTGATGCGGGAGCACTGTGTCATTCCGGTTCGATACTGTATCGGCAATCACGATGTCTGGGGGTGGAACAAGAAAGACAGCCAAACCACCGGACAGGAACCCTATTGGGGGAAAGAACGGCCGATTCACGAATTCAATCTGCCCGGCCGCTATTATGCCTTTTCCGAGGGCTGCTGGCATTTTATTATTCTGGACAGTACGCATCCTTCCACGGACAACTATGAAGCCCGTCTGGACGAAGAGCAGTTCCAATGGCTCCAAAACCAGCTGCAGATCCACCGTCATCAGTATATTGTAATTGTTTCGCATATCCCGATTCTTTCCGCGGCGGTTTTTCTGGACGGAGATAATGTCAAAGACGGCCATTGGTCGCTGCCCAAAGAGTGGATGCATTTGGATGCCGGCCGGCTGAAAGACCTCTTTAAAGAGCATCGGAATGTTAAGCTCTGCATCAGCGGACATCTTCATTTGGTGGACCGCGTTGAATACAACGGCGTCGTGTATATCTGTGACGGAGCCGTCTGCGCCTCCTGGTGGAAAGGAGATTACAACGAATTTGACGAAGGATACGGTGTTTTTGACCTCTACGAAGATGGAACCTTCCGCCATCAATATCTGTCCTATGGCTGGACGGCGGCACCGGACGGGGAAGGCGGGAGTTGATGCGGGAAAAAGACGGGCTTGATTTCCAATGAAAAGGTAAAGTAGGATAAATCGTCTTCAAAGGATAGACTTCCTCAGAGACAGGAACTGCGGATGGAAATGCTGCTGGCAATGAAGAATATCAGCAAGTCGTTCGGGCCGGTCGAGGTGCTGAAGGATGTTTGCTTTGGCCTGCAGCCGGGCGAAGTCCATATTCTCGCCGGTGAAAACGGCGCCGGCAAGAGCACATTGATGAAAATAGTAGGCGGTGTCTATCCGGATTACACCGGTACCATCGAGGTCAAGGGCAGACCTGTCCGTTTCCGTTCTGTGCTTGATGCCGCCGCCGCCGGGATTGCGGTGATTCATCAGGAATTGTCTCTTGTCGGGTCGATGAGTGTTTATGAAAATATCTTTCTGGGGCGGGAAGTGCATCGAAAGGGTTGGGTCTGTCATGCCCGCATGCGTTCTTCCGCCCGGTCGCTGCTGGAGGAGTTGGGCCTTTCCATCCGGGTTGATGAACCGGTGGACCGCCTGCCCATCGGCCAGCAGCAGATGGTCGAAATCGCCAAAGCCCTGTCCTATAACGCCGATATCCTTGTGATGGATGAACCCACCAGTGCGTTGACGGAACCGGAGGTCCGCAAATTGTTTGACATAATTGCCCGTCTCAAGCGGAAGGGCTGCGGCATTATTTATATCACCCACAAAATGGAGGAAATCTATCAAATCGCTGACCGCATCACCGTGCTTCGCGATGGACGTTACATCGGCACGGAGGAGGCCGCGAAACTTTCCTCCGACCGGCTTGTCCAATGGATGGTCGGGCGGGAGATTCAGCAGCATTTTCCCCGACATCAGTCTCAGCCGGGACCGGTTCGGCTGGAGGTGTCCGATTTTACGGTCCCTGAACCGGCGGGCGGCCCGATTCCCTGGGTCAACTGCGTCTCCTTTACGGTTCATGCCGGAGAAATCGTCGGGTTGGCGGGCCTTCAGGGCTCCGGCAATTCTCATCTGCTTCACGGTCTTTTTGGTTCTTACGGCCGACGCGTGCGGGGAACCGTTCGAATTGACGGCCAGGTTATGCCTGTGATTAATCCGGCGCAATCCATCCGCTCCGGTTTGGCTCTTTTGACCAACGACCGGAAAACGACCGGACTGATTCTCGGAAGAGATATTATCGAAAATGCCTCCCTGGCCTCTCTGCGGCGGTTTTCCCCGGGCGGCTGGATGCGGCCTCATCTCGAGGCTGAAACGGTCAGCCGAACCCTTCAGCGGCTTCGGTTGAAGGCCGACCGTCTGACTTTGCCCGTGGAAGCCCTCTCCGGCGGAAATCAGCAGAAGGTTGTTCTGGCCAAGTGGATTCAGACTGACCCGAAGGTTCTCCTGCTTGATGAACCGACCCGCGGCGTGGATGTCGGCGCCAAGCATGAGATTTATCAATGGATGAATGAGTGGACAAAGGCCGGTATTGCCATTGTTTTAATTACATCGGAAATGCCCGAACTGCTGGCGATGAGCGACCGCATCCTCGTGATGCACCGCGGCTGTATTACGGCGCATCTGACTCGTCAGCAGGCCACGCAGGAAAAAATCCTCCAGGCGGCGCTCGGGCAGACCTTGCTCGAAAGGACTATTTCATGATGCAGACACGTTCTTCAGTCTCTCTGGGTTCTTGGCTGGCCTCCCCGACAGTTCGGGCACTGGCGGCTTTGCTGGTGGTTTTTGGGCTGGGTCTTCTTTTGCATGCAGACGGTGCTTTTTACAAGTGGCACACGCACAGGGATATGCTCCGGGCGGTTTCCGTATACGGCATTCTGGCCTGCGGGATGACGGTGGTCATTATTACCGCCGGGATTGATTTGTCGGTCGGCAGCGTCCTGGCTCTCGTTGCCGTGCTTTTTGCGCTGATGACCATCCATTGGCAATGGTCCTGGATGTCAGCAGTTTCTTTGTGCCTTTTGGCCGGCATCGGCTGCGGAGTCCTGTCCGGCTGGCTTATCGGCCCGCTGCGGATTCAGCCCTTTATTGCAACTCTGGCGATGATGGTCTTCGCCCGCGGAATGGCCAAGTGGGTTTCCGGCGGACAGAAGATTTCCACCGCCGTCCAGCAGCCCGACGGAACCTATCAGTATGTGCCGGTGCCGGAGATTTTCCAGATGCTCAGCGCAAAAATCTTCGGCGGAAACCTGACCGTCGTGACCCTGATTATGCTCGGCTGCATTATAATGACCTGGATTCTGCTCAGAAAACTTCGCTACGGACGTTATCTTTATGCTGTCGGCGGAAATGAGCAGGCCGCTCGATTGTCCGGCGTACCGGTCAATGCTGTGAAAATCCTGGCTTACGGTCTGTCAGGTCTGTTTTCCGCGGTTGCCGGAATCTGTCAGGCCGCTCAGGAGCTTCAGGGAGACCCCGAAGCCGGAGGCGGGTATGAGCTGTCCGCCATAGCCATGGTAGTAATCGGCGGGACAACCCTGCAGGGCGGGCGTGGCAGTATCTGGCTGACCCTGATCGGCATTCTAACCATCGGCTATCTGGAGAAAATTCTCAGCATCAACGCCGTCGGAGAAGATAAACGGCTGATGCTTACCGGTGTAATCATTGTGGCAGCCGTTCTCTTGCAGAAAAGTAAACGCTTTTAATTTGGATACATACCCGGACATCATCCAAACAGAAAGGACAGAAAAGATGAACAAAGTAGCCGTTCGAATCATTGGAGTTGGATTGGGACTGCTTGCCGTCTGGGGCTGCACAAAGAAGGAATCCCCTGCGCAGCCCTCTTCGGAGAAAGCGCAGTGGACGATCGGGATGAGTCAGTGCAATCTTGGGGAACCCTGGCGTGTTCAGATGAATGCCGATATTCGCCAGGCCGCTCAGGAAAAAGGCAATCTCCGGGTTATTTTCAAGGATGCCCAAAATGACACCCTCAAGCAGCAGGCCCAGGTCGAAGAGTTCATCAGTGCCGGCGTGGATTTAATTATAATTTCTCCTAAAGAAGCCGCTCCGCTGACTCCCGTTGTGGCACAGGCCTATGCCAAGGGGATCCCCGTCATTGTTCTGGACAGGCGGGTTCTCGGCGACCAGTACACCTGCTTTATTGGGGCGGACAATCGGAAAATCGGTCGTGCGGCCGGCAAATGGATTGCCTCCAAGCTCGGCGGAAAAGGCAAAATCGTCGAACTCAAAGGACTGATGACCTCTACGCCCGGCCAGGACAGACATGCCGGTTTCCGGGAGGGCATTGAAGGGACCCAAATAGAAATTATCTTTGAAGCGGATATGAAATGGCTTGAACCCAATGCCCGAAAGGAAATGGAATCCGCTCTGGCCCGCTTCCCGCAGATTGATTTGGTCTATGCCCATAATGATCCGGGAGCCCACGGTGCTTATCTGGCCGCCAAAGCCGCCGGACGGGAAAAGAACATTCTCTTTGTAGGGATTGATGCGCTTCCCCAAGAGGGGCAGGCCTATGTGAAACAGGGCATCCTCGCCGCCAGTTTTGAGTATCCAACCGGCGGTCGTGAAGCCGTCGAAACCGCCGTCAAAATTCTTTCCGGACAGTCTGTTCCGAAGGAAATAATACTGGACTCGCGGGTCTTTACGCCGGAAAATATTGACCAAGGCGGTGAATGGCTCGGAAAAGAAAAGTAAAGGAATCCTGGAAAAGACAGCAGAAAGGAAGCGGCGATGAAAAAGGTAGTAGACATCTACATTCCTCTGGATGCACGGGAAAAACCCAACGAAGTCGTCATGGCGGTTGCCAAACCTCAGCTGGAGCATTTGAAAAAGGTCATTCGCAGTCTGGGCTGGCAGCCCAACGTCCTGAACCCTGACAAGCCGGTTTCGAGCGTGGCCGAAGGTCTGCGGGTGATACGAAAGGCCAAGGGCAGCCGCTTTATCAATTTTATGGCCGGCTGGGCCTATCCGGATTTCTCCGTCAGTCCGATGTGGCAGCTGCCCAAAGACACACCCAAGCTCCTCTTGGGCAGTGCAATTCCGGATTTTCCCGGGGCTGTGGGGCTTTTAGCGGCTGCCGGCGGTACGGAGCATGTCGGCATCAAAACCAGCCGGCTTTTTGTGGAAAAGTTTGAGGAATATGATACCTATCGAGAGGCCCTCGAAACTTTCTTGACCAAGGGCCGCTATGCCCCCAAATATCCCAAGCCCATCGAAATCAAGGTTACCGATGCCAGCCGCAAAAAGGCCCAAAAGGTCAAAAAGCAGCTGTCCGGTATGGTGTACGGAACCGTCGGTCCCCGCTCGATGGAGATGTGGAACAAGATATCCGAGGCCGATTTCCTCCGCTATTTCGGCATTGCCAAACTCGGTTTTGACGGCCTGCGTGTGCTGAAGATGGCCGAACGCATCCCCGATGAGCGGGCGCAGCAGGCCTTTGATTTTCTCGTTCAGAATAAAATGCGTTTTGTCCTCGGCACCAATCCGGAAACCGAATTAACCAAAGACATGGTCCTGTTCCAGATGAAGGTGTATTGTGCCTTGCTGGAACTCAAAAAACAGTTTGGGCTGGATTTTGTCGGCGTGCAGGACCAGCTGGACTGGATTGAACATTATCCGACGACTGATTTAACGCTGGGCATCCTGAACAACCGCCTTCGTCCGGAAGGGGACGGTACGACCTTTGTTGCCGCCACGGAGGCCGATGACGGGGCCGCCCTGACGATGCAGGTGCTCAAACTGCTCACCGGCGGAAAACCGGTCGGCTTTAACGACCTGCGGTACTGGCAGCCCGACACGATGCTTTACTGGTTTGTCAACTCCGGTGCTCTGGCTCCTTATTTTGCTTACGGACGCGACGATTCGCTCGAAGGCGCCTGGTCCGAGCGTCAGACGCCGATGTACTTCAAAGCCGGCGGCGGCACCTGTTCCGTTGTGGTCCGCAAGCCCGGCGTGGTCACCTGGGCCCGCTTCAGCTATCGCAATCATCAGCTGTATCTGTGCGCCGGACGCGGCAAGACGGATGTTCCGTCGGAGGAGGAATGGCTGCGGCGTACCGAGCGGTGCAGCCGCGACTGGCCGCAGTGGTATCTCAAACTGTGCGGACGAATCGAATGGAAGGTCAATACGAACCATCCGATGACCGTCTTCGGCGATTATCTGGCGGATTTGAAGGCCCTGGCGGAGGAGCTGGGTATCCCGTTTGAGTGCTACGATTTCAAGACGCCGGCGGAGATTCAATAAGGCGGCCTTTTATCCCCGCACCGACGAGGCGGCGGGACGATGTTGTTTGCGAAACTGGCTGGGCGTAAGCCCAGTCAGTTTTTTAAAAGTTCGGTTAAAATAACTCAGGTTCTCAAAGCCCGATTCAAAACAGATTTCCAGACAGGTTTTCTCTGTTGTTGAAAGCAGCCGTTTGGCCCAGCTGATGCGAAGTTCATTCAGATAGGCCACGGCAGTTGTCTGCATGCGTTCCTGAAACAAATGACACAGTCGGGACACGCTCAAATGCGCCGAACGGGCAATCTGCTCCAGCGTGATTTTTTCATGAAAGTGCTGTTGGAGAAACTCCAGGGCGGGCTGAAGCCGTTCCAGACGACCTGGTTTTCCGGCGGCCGAAACACAGTCAATCAGCTCCCGGACTGCCACACTGAGCCAAAGACAGATTTCCTCCTGGTTTTGCAGAGAAATCACTTTGCTGATATAGGAAGCGTTCTTCTCCAGCAGTGTTTCCGGGTCTGCTCCGGCTTCCGCCGCCGCCCGGCTCAGAATCCCCAGAAGCTCCGTCAGACGAATCTTCAAAATATTAATCTGCCCGGGATAATGGTACAGAATGCCTGCCAAAAGTGTATTCAGCAGGTCGTCGGCTCCGGCTTTGTCGGCAATTTTCACTTTGACAATCAGCCGCTTTTCCAGTTCAAAAGGGTACCCCTGCTCCAGGCCGGCCTGTTTGTGTTCCTGAATGAGTTCTCCGATGTGTGCCTGCTGGGTGGTCTGCAGCCGTTTCCATTCGATCACATGCGGGTCCAGTTTCGCCGTTTCATAGACCAGGATAAAAAGAAACTCGACCGCCTCATGGAGGAGCCGTCCGCTGGTAATCGGCAGAAAGCGGGCTTCGTCAAAGAGCCGCTCGGCTGAAAAGCGAAGGCCGGCCAGCCGTTTGAGCATATCCTGCCCGATGGTTTCATTGAACGGTTCGGAAAGACATTTGCCCGTCAGCATCCCGCCCAGCGGTGTTTCCCGATGCATAATCGGAATGCAGCTGAACAAAATTCCGGCATGGCAAAGCGTTGTATAAGGCTGCCCCGTCTCAAAGGCCATATGCAGACTGCGAAGCCGCTCCTGCAGACAGCGTTTCCGCGACGCAGGATTGCTTCGGATATAGGAACAAAAAGCCAGCTCGCATGATTCAGAGCACAATCCACGGATTCGTCTGCCGTCTGTCCCGATTGTTTCAATGCCCAGACCGTAATGTCTCCAAAACCGCTCTTCAATGGTTTCAAAGAGTTCCCGACTGATGAAGGAAGATATTTTGCAGCCCCTGTTTGTCCTGTTTATTTCCATAGCAATATAATGTAATGAAAAGTTACAAATCGATTTTTCAGAATTATATCTAATGTTCTTTGAAGAAAAACAGCAAAATTGTACAAATAATCAAGAAAATAAGCGCAGCATCGCCTCTTTTGGGTTGATTGAATACAAGGACGTTTCAAGCCGAAAACAGTCAGTATTTTGGAGATTTGATGGCAACATCTGTTTTATTAAAAGAACCGCAAAGGGCTCCTTCGGCGGAAGGAAAGCTGCTCCAGGCTGTCCGGCAGGCCTATCAGCAGGGCCGTCGGCTGGCTGCGCCGCTGGCGGGTTTTCCCGCCTGCAGCTGGATGGGCGTGTCCATCAAAGTAGCCCAGCAGAATTACGGCATTCACTACAAATGCATTGCCGCTATGGTTGAAAAACTTCGTCCTGATGCCGCCTTTATGATGATGGACCTGTCCGTGGAGGCCAACGCTCTCGGTCTGCCGGTTCGATTTCCTGTTCACGATTCAAGCTCCGTCGAATATCACCCGGTTCAAACGCTTGAGGACCTCTGCCCCTTCCGTCCAATCAATATCCTCCAGGATTCCCGCATCTGTTCCTATATCAAGACGGTCGAGATGCTTCGGACGGGTCTGCCGGAAGGGGTTTTGGTTGGGGCTTATGTCATCGGCCCCTTTACCCTGTCGGGATTACTGGCCGGAGCCGAACAGATTGCCGCGGATACCATTCTGGACCCCGAGAAGGTGGAAACCCTTTGTCAGTTTTCGACCGGTGTCATTCAGCCCTATGCCAGAGCGCTGGTTCATGCCGGGGCCGACCTGCTGTGCATTCTCGAACCGACGGCGGGCATTATCGGCCCGGCTGAATTCGAACGGTTCAGTGCCGCTTATGTCCGGCAAATCATTGATTCTGTCCGTCATACCGGTGCGGACACGATTTATCATATTTGCGGCAACTCCATGCATCTGATTGAAGCGATGGCCCGTTCCGGTGTATCCGCCCTCAGCCTCGATTCCCCGCAAATCGGCGTCAATCTTCCGCTTGCGGCACAGAAAGCCGGCCCGGACGTGCTCGTCATCGGCAATATCAATCCGGTCGCCGTGATGCAGGATGGAACCCCGGAGCAGGTTCGGACGGCTTGTCTGGAACTGCTCGAACAGATGCAGGATTATCCGAATTTTATCCTGAGCACCGGCTGCGATTTGCCGCCTGCGGTTCCTGTGGAGAACCTCCGTGCTTTTATGGAAACAGCCCGCCGATGGCGGCAGAACCTGTCAAAAAACCGAAAATGAAACATTGAAAAGAAATTATCAAATTGATATAATTCTCATTTTATTCTAACTTTTTTGGGAGTCTGCTATGGCTGACTTAAAAGCACTGGCACAGGCCGTAATTGACGGAAACCCGACCGAAGCAGTTCGGCTGACACGGGAGGCCCTCGAGCAGGGCATCCCGCCCAAAACCATCCTCGATGAAGGGTTGATTGCCGGAATGGATGTAGTGGGAGTCCGCTTCAAAGCCAACGAAGTCTATATTCCTCAGGTGGTGATTGCCGGACGGGCGATGAAAATGGCAATGGAGCTGCTCGAGCCCAAACTGGCTGCCGCCGGCGTGGACCCCATCGGTAAGGCTGTGATCGGAACGGTCCAGGGCGACCTGCACGATATCGGCAAGAATCTGGTAGCCATGATGCTCAAGGGAGCCGGGTTTAAGGTCGAAGACCTCGGTGTGGATGTGGACCCGGAAACCTTTGTAGAAAAAGCCAAAAGCACCAATGCCCAGATTGTCGGCCTCAGCGCGCTGTTAACCACGACAATGACCGCGATGGATAAAACCATTCAGGCCATACGCGAAGCCGGTTTGTCCTGCAAAGTGATGGTCGGCGGGGCACCGGTCACCCAAAACTTTGCCGACAAAATCGGCGCAGACGGCTATGCACCTGATGCCGCCTCCGCCGTCGACTTGGCCAAAAGTCTCTTAAATTGATGCCTTTTTTCAGGTCCTATAAAGGGGCTTTTAGGCCCAGTTCTTAAATGCGACAAGGCCTTTTCGATTCGAAAAGGCCTTTTTTATTAGACGTTTTTCTTGTTGTCATTTTTCCTTTGAATTCCCCTGTTTTCCGGTCGAAAAAGAAATCACAGAAACGGTTTGGCCATGACAGGAAAAGGATTGAAATCAAGGTGGAAAAGAAGCCGCTTTTGCCGAGAAGCAGCGGCGGTATTTCTTTTCGGGCTGCTGGCCGTGCTCGGAATAGCGGCTGGTTCAGCGGCAGTTTGGTATTGGGGACTTTCTTTTTATCCGGCCCTGACTTTGACAGAATTGCTCTCCAGTCCTTTGCTGTCTTTGTTGGTCCTGTCAGATGCCGTCGGGGTTGTATTTTTCTGGCTGCTCGCGGTCAGCGTGATTTATCGTCTCCGTCGGAGAAAACGCCGGCTTCTTCTTCCGGCTGAACAGGATATGCTGGCTCGAATCATTGACGGCTTGTCGGTCCCGATGTTTGTCATCAATCAGGACCATGTTGTGACCCATTGGAACCGGGCCTGCGAAAAGTTGACCGGCATCTGGGCCGGCAGAATTCTCGGAACCCAGCGCCACGGTCAGTATCTCGGAGATGAAAAGGGATGGACCCTGGCGGATTGGATTCTCCGACAGACTCCCGAGGAAGAGATCCGGGCTGTCTACGGTTCCTCCTTCAAACCCAGCGGTCTGCTCAAAGATTCCTATGAAGCCCAGCGGTTTTTTCCGCATCTGGGGTCGGCCGGCAAATGGCTGGCTTTTACGGCTGCCCCCCTTCGGGATTTGAAGGGCAATTTGGTTGGTGCCATCCAGACCTTTCAGGATATTACCCAGGCCAAGCAGCATGAACAGCATCTTGAGGAAGCGCTCCATACCGTTGAAAAACTTCTGCAGCGGGCTCCGGTCGGTCTGTTTATTGTGGATAAAAACCGAACCATTCGACGTGCCAACAGTGCTGCCCTCCAGATTTTAGGAAAGAAAATCGAAGATGTCGTCGGCAAACCCTGCTGCGGGGTTCTTTGCGGCCAGAATCATGCTTCTTGTCCTGTGCTCCATGAAGGCCATACGTTTGAAGGCGAACATGTTTCGCTTGTTGGTCCTGAAGGCAAGCCTATAACTATTCTCAAGAATGCTTTTCCTGTCATGCTTGAAGGCCAAGAAGTGCTCATTGAGGCCTTTGTGGACATCACGGAGATAGAAAAAGCCCAGAATGCACTCCAGAGGGAATCGGCCAAACTGTCTTCTATGATTGCCGGAATGCAGGAAGGTGTTGTGTTTGCCGATTCCGAGGACACCATTGTGGAAGTCAATCCGTATTTCCTCAAAATGGTCGGGAAAACCCGTGAAGACCTTCTGGGCAGAAAGCTGGCGGATGTTCACCCGCTGCAGATTCAGGCCAAACTCAAACAAATGATTCGCTCGTTTCGCGAAAATCCTCGCAGTGAACCGGTCATGATTCGCCGGGAATTTTTCGACCGAATCGTCGAAATGCGAATTCAGCCGATTTATTGTGATAACGGGGTTTATGCCGGAGTGCTGGCCAATCTCATTGATATCACCGAATTGGTCAAAGCCAAGGAATTGGCCGAAAGTGCGAATAAAACCAAAAGCCAGTTTTTGGCGAATATGAGCCACGAAATCCGCACACCGATGAATGCAATTCTGGGTTTCTGTGAGCTCCTGGCGGCCACCGCGCTGGATGAGGAGCAGAAGGATTACGTGAATGTTATTGCCAACAGCGGCCGCAACCTCCTGCAGATTATTAACGATATCCTCGATTTTACCAAAATCGAAGCCGGCAAACTTACCATTGAAAAGGTCCAGTTTGCCCTCGAACCGTTCCTTCGGCACATCGAACAGATGATGAAACCCATCGCCGCTAAAAAAGGTCTCAATTTTGAATTCTTTAAAGGCGACAATCTGCCGGAAATCGTCGAAACTGACCCGGTTCGGCTGAATCAGTGTTTAATCAATCTAATCGGAAATGCCGTCAAGTTTACCGAAACCGGCTATGTTCACGTCACAGTGTCCTGGGAAGACCGCCCGGGAGAGGACGGACGCCTGTGTATCGATATTGAGGACACCGGAATTGGAATCCCTAAAGAAAAGCAGAAATTGATTTTTGAGTCTTTTACGCAGGCCGATGCCTCCACGACTCGCAGATTCGGCGGAACAGGTCTGGGGCTGTCTATCACACAAAAATTAATTCATTTGATGGGCGGAGAACTGTTCCTGCACAGTCAGCCCGGTCAGGGGTCTATTTTTACGATTTCTCTGCCGGTCAGTCTGACCAACGCTCCGTTCCAGGGAGAACTGGATTTCAGCACCGATACCCGCAGACCGGAATACTCCGCCGGAATCCGCAGCGATCAGCTTTGGGCCTGCCAGAATGAAGATTCTGAACAGCCCGCATGCGTCCTTGTAGCTGAGGACAGTCGAGCCAACCAGATTTTTATGAAAAAACTGCTCGAACGCTACGGGTTCGAAGTGATGTTGACCGCCAACGGCAAGGAAACCGTCCGAATGGCTATGCGGAAAGAGTATGATTTGATTTTCATGGATATGGAAATGCCTGTTATGAACGGGTATCAGGCAACCGGTATCCTCCGGAAACAGCAAATCAAGACACCAATTATTGCGTTAACGGCTAATGCCCTTCAGGGAGACCGCGAGAAGTGTCTGGCGGCCGGCTGTGATGATTACCTGTCCAAACCTGTCAAAGCCGAAGAGCTTGCCCAAATTCTCGAAAAGTACCTTTCCCGGCGAATCAAGGCGTTAAATGAACAGACTGAACATCTTCGCAGGCAAGCTGATGACTTGGCTTCAGAAGCGAACCAGTCTCTTCAAAAAGGCACAGCATCTCAAAATCTGAATTCCTCTCAATCCGACGATAAATAGAGGAAAAATGAGGAAGCCCCTGAAGTTTTTCTCCTCGGCTCTCCGAAACTTGCGAAAACCCCCAGTCTATTGTGGCATATTAATATCCTAATTGTCTTATACTGTGGGGCTGCATGTCCTGAAAAAACACTGCTTTTAGTATTAATTTAGAGGTTTTTTATTTATTTTTTAATCCTTGACACATTGAATTACCGATGGATAATTTAGGCAATCTGCCGAAGTTGGTTAAACCAAGGAAGGCCTTTTTTGATGAGGGAACAAAAATGGAGAAAATGAAGGAACTGTTTACAACGGGGGAAGCAGCAGACATTTGCAAAGTAAGCCAGCAGACGATTATCCGATGTTTTGATTCCGGCCGTCTGGAGGGCTTTCGTGTTCCAGGGTCCCGGTTCAGAAGAATCCCGCGGGAATCCCTTATTAAGTTTATGAAAGACAACAATATCCCTCTGGATAATCTGCTTGGTGACGGCAAAATCAAGGTTTTGATTGTCGATGATGATGATGAAATCGTTGAATTGATGGTGGACGTGCTCAGTCGGGATGGACGTTTTGAGATTCGAACCGCTTCCAGCGGCTACGATGCCGGAATCCAGACCCAGCAGTTTCTTCCGGATGTCATCCTGCTGGACTATATGCTTCCGGATGTCAACGGAAATATTGTCTGCCGAACCATTAAGAACAACCCGAACTTTTCCCATATTCACATCATCATTGTCAGCGGTGTTGTCAACCGCGAAGAAATTGATGATTTGCTGGCCGCCGGGGCTTCGGAGTTTATCGCAAAACCGTTCAATATCGCTGAAATTACCGAAAAAATCGCACGGCTGGCTCGAACCTAACGCGCTTAGGAGAACTGTCCCGGGATGCCTTCCTCCGCCAACAAACTTGCTGCAGCCCGTCAGGTCGAGATGATCGTGCGTCAGCTGGATACCCTGTCTACTTTTCCGCAGGTTGCAGGCAATGCGCTCCGTCTCCTCACTGCGGAATGGCCCTCTGAAAACTCCGAGCTGGTCGAAATGCTCAAGGCCGATCCAGCCCTTTCGGCCAGAATTCTTTCGATTGCTTCTCAGCAGATAAGGCCGACGGCAGAACAGCCTCTTTCCATTGAACAGGCCGTTGAGGTTCTCAGCAGTGAGCAGATTCGGGATGCTGTTCTTTCGGTGCAGGTCTTTCAGGCCTTTGAGATTCCCGCTGCAGAGCAGGAGGAGTACGATTTTCGTCATCAGCTGGCCCTTCATGCGTTGGCGACCGCCTGTGCTGCCGACCAGCTGGCCCAGGAGGCCTTGCCTTCTCCTCTGCGGAGTATCGCTTTTTCCGCCGGACTTCTTCATGACCTCGGGAAACTGGCTCTTCTGGAGGTAATGCCGAAAAGTTTTTTGCAAATGGTCAGACAGGCCCAGGCCGAAGGGGTTTCTCTGATTGGTATTGAACAGCATCATCTCGGTCTTGACCATACCACCATCGGAAAGCGTCTTGCAGAAAAGTGGAATCTTCCAAAACCGATTCAAACCGCTGTCTGGCTTCATCACAGCGATACAGAAGCGGTGGCGGCTCATATTCCTTTCATTGAAGTGGCGTCCCTTGTTCATCTGGCGGATTGTATGGCTCGCAAGGCCGAAATCGGCGTCTCCGGCTCCTATGATACCATCGAAGAAGCCCTCCTGACCGGCGCACGAGTTCGCTTAAGTCCGGATTTGCTCGACCGTGTGTTCAGCGAACTGCCCGAACGGGTTCAGAATCTAAGCCGCCGGCTGGGACTCCATACGCCGGCCGCAGCCCGCCATTACTACGGAGCGATCCACCAGACCGCCGCAAAATTGGCCAAATTGAATCTCGATTTGTCTCAAACCAGCCGTCAATTCCAAATCAAAAGTCGACAAGTGGAGCTGCTTGACCAATTCCTTGGGCGCGTCAAACCTCAAGATACCCTTGAGACACTCGCCTTTCATTTGGCCTGTGTTTTGGCGGATGCTGTTCAGGGAGCTGTCAGCGTCCTTCTTCAGACGGACCTCGGGGAACCGTCTGTCTGCTGCTTTACGGTGGACCGGCAGAGAAAACAGTATTCGGCCCTGCTTCAGCTTCCTGCAGGGAAAACGGTCGCTGCTCGTCAGGAAAAGGAGGAGTTTTCCGTTCGGATTATTGATGCAGAGCTTGACTGGTTTTTTGACAAGTTTTCCGCTCGGCTCAATCCCGCCATCTCCTATTCGGCCCCTCTGGCCGTCCCGGGATTTCGACTCGGCAGAGTCGTCTTCGAGTTGGCTCAGGCAGACCGTCTTGAATTGACAGCAGAGACAATCGGCCCGCTTTGTCAGGCCGCCGCCTCTGTTCTTCAGACGGCGGATGTGGCAAGGCGAAATCTCGAATTGTCCGAGCGTCTGGCCGAAGTCCTCGGCAATCTGAAGATGGCGCGCCGTCAAATCGCCCAGATGGAGGCCATTCACAGTGTTGCCGAAATGGCTGCCGGTGCCGCCCATGAATTGAATAATCCGCTTTCAGTGATTTCAGGCCGTGCTCAGTTGTTGGCTTCCTCGGAAACAGACCCGCAGCGGCAGCAGGAACTTCGCATTATTCAGGAGCGGACGGAGGAGATGGCACAGATTCTCAAAGATTTGATGTCCTATGCCCGTCCGGCACAGCCCGAAAAACATATCCATTCCGTCCTCGATTTGGTGAATGAAGCGATCCGAAGAACGTGTAAAATTCATAATTTGCCGCAAATGGCCGTTCGCCTCGAAGGACTTGATTCTTTGGCGGATGTGTATGTCGATTTTGAACAAATTGTGGAGGTTTTGACCCATATTCTTCTCAACAGTCTCCAATCTTACCCCGGGGAAAACGGCCCGATTCGCATTTCCAGAACTCCTTTGCAGCCCCCGAGCGGAGCGGTGTTCAGCATTTCCGACCAGGGGTGCGGAATGGACCCCAAAACATTGGCCAATGCCTCCAAACCCTTCTTTTCAGCCCGTCCTGCAGGACGCCGTCGGGGAATGGGACTGGCCCGAGCCCAGCGGCTTCTTCAGGTCAACGACGGCTCTATGATGATTACCTCCAGAGTCGGGAAGGGCACCACAGTCACTATTACGCTTCCTGGTACTTAAAGATAGGAAACTTTTCTTTATTCGTTCCTTCTGTCTAAACTCTTAAAGGAAAGATTTTTTATTTTCTCTATTTTAACAGTGTAGTAAGTCATTATCTTGCAAATAGTTATAGATGAGTTAAAAAGGGGTAGAAGTTTTTTAGAAGTTTTTCTTCTTGATTCTCTCTTTCTAAGATGATAAACTGCAATTATCCAATTTGGGGCGGAGGAAGAGACAGTTAACACGCAATGGAGTGACTCGGCTTTTTTTGAAAAGATTTTGCAGATGTCATTATTGAAGATAAAAATTGTCTCTTTCTTTGCACTGTTTGTTTTCTTGACAGTGGGGGTTTCCGCTTTCTCGAGTGTCTTTGAGCCGGTCTGGCGGGGCAGTGAGAAATCCGTCTTTGCAGAGTGGGGCAGCTGGAACAATCGTACCCTTGTTTCGGGCGATATGCTTTTTTCCCCGGATTTGACGGGGTTTGGGGAGGGGACCAGGAAGTCAATTGCCGTACAGGCCTTCCAGGAAGGGTATTATCTTGGCGAGCCGGCACAAGTCCTCGGTGAATACAGCGGCCGACAGAACGTCCTCAAACTGAACACAAACGGTCTTTATATCACCTTGCCGAATTTTATGGCGGGAGAAAAATATACACTTGTTCATTTTGTAATAACCTACGAGGATACATTTGCTTCTTTTGCGGGCTTTCGAGTTACTGGAATGACCGATGAGGGGGTAATTCCCGCTTATAACGATGTGGTCATTGCCCCGCAGCCGCTCCAAAGCATCCGGCAGGACCACTGGCTCACAGAGGTTTATGAGTTTACAATAGAGCCCAGCCCCCAATGGGAAACCTTCTATTTGCTGTTTACCCATTATCCGAGTTATCCTTATTTGTCAGACGCTCCATATATCGACTCTTTCAGTTTTGATACCATTTGCATTCCTGAGCCCTCCGGTCTGATTTTGCTGACGCTCGGAGCCGCCGTCTTTTCCCGCTTCCGCCGGTAACTGTTCGACTCTCATCCAACCCCCTTGCTTTTTCTCTTTTTTTAGAAGATATTGTTTTTAAAATCCTCTGCGGAAAAGGAAAGGGAAGCACGGATGATAACGGATTCGCTTGAACATGCCTTTTTGTACGAAACAATTGACGCTCGAGTTGCCGCGGGAATGGCTTTGCTGAATGAAGAATACGTCCGCACAGCTGCCGAAGGGCGATATGAAGTGCAGGGGGATGATTTATTTTTTATTGTTCAGGAATACGCAACATTGCCCTTCGAACAGGGGCGTCTTGAGATTCACCAGAAGTACCTGGATATCCAATTCATTGCTTCCGGACGCGAATGCATCGGTTACGCTCCCCTCGAAGGTCTTGCTGAATTGGAACCCTATTCGGACTCCAAAGATATCGCCTTTTACAGCTCAAACAGACCGGTCAGCCGGCTGATTCTGGAAACCGGGATGTTTGCTGTCTTTTTCCCGCAGGAACCCCACATGCCCGGTCGTCAGGTGTCTGACAAGCCGGAACCGGTCAAAAAGATTGTGGTCAAAATCCGTATGAAATAAGCCCTGCAGCGGACGGTTTTGTCCGGACGGAAGCTTGCTGAAATCGTCCGGATGCGGTAGGATGGGGAGCTATGAACCAAACCCAGCGCAATCTGCTGCTGAAAGTGGCCAAGGATGCCGTGCGGGCGGCTGTGAAAGGTCTGCCCAAACCGCCGCTGCCGAAAGTGGATGACCCTGAATTGATGGAGCCGCGCGGCTGTTTCGTGACCCTCAAAAACGGCGAAGACCTCCGCGGCTGCATCGGACAATTCGAAGCCGACCGTCCCCTCATCGAGATGGTCAGTCGGATGGCTGTTTCCTCCGCCAGGCACGACCCTCGTTTTGCAGGCGATCGGATTACTTCCGCCGAACTGCCGCAGCTGCACATCGAGATTTCCGTCCTGTCGCCGATGGTTCCGACTGATGACCCCCTGAAGCTTGAACTGGGCGTTCACGGCATTTATATCACCGATGGTTTTCGGTCCGGCTGCTTCCTGCCGCAGGTGGCGACGGAGACCGGTTGGTCCAAAGAGGAGTTTCTGGATTACTGCTGCACACACAAAGCGGGCCTTCCTCCACGGGCCTGGCAGAAAGACCCTTCCATTCGCGTGTATCTCTTTACCGCCGAGGTTTTCGGGGCCGATTGGACCCAGATTGAGGATTGAGTCGGATGACCTGCCGTGGATGGATTCTTTTCTTTCTGCTGACCTCGGGCATCTAGCTCTGCGCCGGCTGCAGTTCGTCGTCCTCATCCGCTGCGCCGGCCGTGCAGAATTCTTTATCTTCTTCCGAAGGGCTCATGGAATACCTCCGGGATTTGCCGGCCGTTCAGCAGGTGCAAATCTGGGAGAATCCTTACGGCCCGGGCCTTCAAATCCTGACGCGTCATTACGAAATCTATACCACACTCGATGACCCTCTGATGCTTCGACAGGTTCCGTCCTTTGTTGAAAGTGTTTATGCGGAATATCAGGCCCAGCTGCCGGACCCTGTCAGCACCGACCGCCGGTTTGTCATTTATTTATTCGCCCAGCGTTCCCAGTGGGAGCAGTTTACCCGGGACTTCACCGGCCCGAATGCGGATGTCTATCTGCGCATTCGGAAGGGGGCCTATGCCGTCAACGATGTCTGCGCGGCCTATCACATCGGGCGCTCCCAGACGTTTTCTGTCATCGGCCATGAGGGCTGGCATCAGTTCAACAGCCGCTTTTTTGCGTACCGGCTGCCCAGCTGGCTCGACGAAGGGGTGGCGACGCTCTTTGAAACCTGTCAGTACCGTCAGGGCCGATTTGTTTTTGAGCCCCAGCGGAACCTTTACCGTCTCGGAGCTCTCAAGGAAACGCTGCTGGCCGGGCGGATGATTCCGCTCGAGGAGCTGCTGGTTCTCAATCCCGGTCAGGTTCTCGGCGACAACGGCGGGCCCGATGAGCGGGTCACGGCCTTTTATGCCCAGACGTATGCTCTCGTGCGGTTTCTGCG
Organism: Anaerohalosphaeraceae bacterium; assembly: GCA_035378985.1. Classification (NCBI taxonomy): domain Bacteria; kingdom Pseudomonadati; phylum Planctomycetota; class Phycisphaerae; order Sedimentisphaerales; family Anaerohalosphaeraceae; species Anaerohalosphaeraceae bacterium. The sequence goes on along the minus strand of DAOSUR010000001.1, from coordinate 359,497 downwards.
GGAGGAGTTTTACGGCTATTACCTTCGCAAATATCATACTCTGATGGCCGCCGGCCTTCGCGGAAACTGGCCGCTCGACGAGCTGGAGGCCCGCATCGCCTCTGACCGCAATCTGCCGCTGACCGTTGCCTGGAATCAGCAGGTCTCCCCGCGTCTGTTTACCTTGTATATCGATTCAGATCTGAAGAAAATCGAAAAAGAATATCGGGCCTTTTGTGAAAAAATTACTTATCCGATTCGACTCCAGTATTCCCAATGAAACCGGACGGCACCTTCATTCTTGCCTCTGCCTCTCCGCGGCGGAAACTTCTTCTCGAGCAGGCCGGATACCGCTTTGAGGTTGTTCCCTCGCAGGTGGATGAGTCCAACGTCGACATCTCCGGCCTGACGTATGAGCAGGCGGCCGCTCGTCTGGCTCTGGCCAAGGCGCAGGATGTGGCCGCCTCGTATCCTGATTGTCTCGTACTGGCCGCCGACACGGTGGTTGATTCCGACGGTGTGCTGATCGGCAAACCCGCCGACGCCGCCGAGGCCGAAGCGATTCTCCGTCGGCTCTTCCGCAAGCCGCACCGAGTCATCACCGGAATCGCTCTGGTTTGGAAGTCCCGAAATTTGGAGATATGCGAGTCCTGCATTACCTGGGTGTATCCGAAAAAAATCACGGAGGAGCAGTTGGCGGCCTATCTGGCCTCCGGCGACTGGCAGGGCAAGGCCGGCGCCTACGGCATCCAGGAAATCAACGACGCCTTCGTCGAACGCATCGACGGCTCCTTCACCAACGTCGTCGGCCTGCCGATGGAGCGAGTTCAATCCCTTTTGAAGCAGTGGGGGATCGTTCCGATTCCTACAAAAGCTGGCGGAGATTTTTCTTTTTAGTTGAGAGCGGAAAAAAACCGGACGAGGCAGGGGTTCGACATCTCGTTGGGACTACGGAAATCTGGGGATCCGCAGCAGCCCATTCCCATCCGTGACTGGTTTGATCCCTGGGATGTCACCTTGTTCCCCTGCCGGGTACATTCTTTTTGTTCAGCTTGGGTCTGCCGTGGCTGCGACCGATGAAAAAAGACCGCTAAAATGCTCCGCGGTCTTTTCTTAATTCGCAACGTATGGCTCACAACCTTCTGCCTGTTTAAGGCTGGTTGGCCGGTCCATTCTCAAAAGTAAACAAAGCCGGCTCCAGCGGTTTATTATAATTGTCAAATTCGATGCGGGCCAGAAGTGCGCAGCCGTCGTTTTGCTGTGTGTAGAACTCCAGAGAAGAAACCAGTTTTGTTTTCTGATCAATGGAGGCGATTATCCGGTCCTGAAGCACCGGATGTGTCGGATGAAAGGTTGCCGTGATTCGAATCGGCTCGGAGGAATCCGACGGTCGGTCGATTTGAATTTCTGCTTGGCCGCGACGCTGTAGTTCTTCCATTTGCAGCACAAAGTATTTCGGATCCGCCTGTGTGATGCCGGCATACATTTTATCGGCTGTGTCCGTTTCTTCGACAGGGAGATACTGGTTGACATTCTTCAGATAAACAACCCCCTTTCCGTCCTGCCAGATGCATTCTTTGGGTCCGGTCTCGGGGCTGTCCCATTCAGGAACAGAAAGACGAAAGCGGTGGGGGCGTCCGTCTTCCCTGAATTCCACCCATGCCTTGATCGGTTCCGGATGTCCCGGATGATATTCACGGAAATGGATGAAGCGAACGGAATGGCAGGCCCTGATAGTTTGTTCAAGGGCATATGCCGTGGAAATGGTTTGATTCAAAAAGACCCCAAAAAGCCCGATCGCAGCCGTCAAGACGGCTGCGGCGGCGAAATGAGCTATTTTGCTGTTCATGATTGTTCTCCTTATTGGATGAGGATGCACTTGGTCATTGGTTGGCCGGGCGGACTGCATGGCCGCGATGGAATCCGTCAGGATTCGACGGTCCATCGTCGGGCTCAGCTCCGCATTCGGCTTATGCTTTTTGATTTGCTGTTCAATATTTTCTGCTGAGTTCATGGTCAATGCCTTCCGTCAGAAACGTTCTCATCTTTTCAATTCCGTACCGGTAGCGGCTTTGAATGGTGTTTACGGACACATTCTTCACGGATGCGATTTCGCGAAAACTCAGTTCCTGATGGAGATGGAAAAGAATCACCTCCCGCTGCTCATAGGGGAGTTTCTCAAGGGCTTCCTGCAGCCGTCTGGACTCTTCGGTTTGGATCAGACGTTTTTCCGGATGAACGGTTTCATCCGGACCGGCGGCCTGTTCGTCAAGGGATACCTCCGACCGTGCTTTGCTGCGGAGTATATCACGGGCCCGGTTGGCCGTACAAACGCACAGGTACCCCTTCAAGGAGCGACGAAGCCGAAAGCGGCCGGCCGTTTGGGCAAAGCGGACAAACACATCATGAACCGCATCCTCAGCCGAAGATTGATCATGCAGCAGCGACAAGGCCAGCCCGAAAAGTTCGTTTTTGTACCGTTGATAAATTTTGCAAAGAGCATTGGTGCTGCCTCGATTGAATTGCCAAACCAGTATTTTTTCGTCCAGCATCGTGATTCCCTCTTCGCTCCAAAGGAACCGCTTCCGGAAATACGACGAATCAGAAGTCTATTTTAGTCTAAAGAATTTGAATGGAGGATAAAAAACTCGGCAGATGAAAGTCAGGCGGCAAAGAGGTCTTATGGAGGGAGCGCATAAAAAAAGCCCCGCAGGTCGCGGGGCTTTTGCCGGTCGTCGAAAACGCAAACTAACAAGGTTTTACGTTCATCGCACAGGGGCCTTTCTTGCCCTGGCCGACTTCAAACTGCACCGACTGGCCCTCATGCAGAGAGGCGTAGCCGCCGGTTTTGACCTCGGAATGATGGACGAACAAATCCTTGCCGCCGTCCGAGGGGGTGATGAAACCGTAACCCTTGCTGTCATTGAACCATTTCACTGTACCTGTACTCATTTTTTTACTCCCGGGTTTGCAACGAAACCCTGCAATATCTCTCTAACATTGAATTGGAGGGGAAATATTCCAGAGAGATGGTTAAGAATACTGCCCTTTACATTCTACTTTCATTACCACATTATACGAAATATCGGCCCATCGGACCAAAGAAATAATGAAAAAAACGAAAAATAGTTTCTCAAATACACCGCTGCTTAATCTAACTGCTTTCTCTAATACATCTTAACACAGAATGCTTCTGTGCATCTTTTTTCACTTTTTCTCCTTTTTTTGTTCCGCCGCCCGGACAAATAAAGACCGCTACGCCTTCATCAGCGCGATAATCTTTTCCAAATCGTTTGGCACCTGGACCGGCGGATTGCTGAACGGCCGTTTCATCTGGCTGTGATAGTTCACCGTCGCATTTGGGTCCTTGAGCAGATGCCCCGTCAGCACGCAAACCACTCGTTCATCTCGTCCGATGGTGCCGTCGGCCAAAAGATGCTTCAGGCCCGCCACTGTCGCCGCGGATGCCGGCTCGCATCCCAGCCCGTATTTGCCGATTTGGGCCTTGGCATCCAGGATTTCCTCGTCCGAGACCGTCCGCACGACCCCATTGCAGACATCCAGGGCCCGAATGCACTTTTTCAGATTCACCGGACGAGAAATTTCAATGGCTGAAGCAATCGTGTTGGGCCGGTAATGTTTGGCATCCAGTTCCGAATAATAATCCGCAATCAAATCCTGGTCCACGTAGCCGCCGTTCCAGCGAAGTCCTCGCTCATTGTACAGCTCGCTCAGCGTATCCGCTCCGGATGCATTGATCACCGCCAGCCGCGGAACCCGCTCAATCAGCCCCAGTTCCTTCAGCTCGGCAAACGCCTTTCCGAAGGAGCTCGAGTTGCCCAGATTGCCCCCGGGCACCACAATCCAGTCAGGCACCTCCCAGCCCATCTGCTCCAGAATCCGGTACATAATGGTCTTCTGGCCCTCCAGTCGGAAGGGATTGAGCGAATTGACCAGATAAATCTTCAGCTGACGGCAGACCTCCTGAACCTGCCGCATACAGTCGTCAAAATCTCCGGCAATCTGGAGCGTATAAGCCCCGTAATCCATCGCCTGGCTGAGTTTGCCGAACGCAATCTTTCCTTCGCCGATAAACACCGTTGCCTTCAGCCCGCAGCTGTGGGAATACAGGGCCATCGAGGCCGAAGTATTGCCTGTAGAGGCACAAGCACTGGCTGTCGCCCCGACCATTCGGGCGTGGCTGTAGGCCGCCGCCATTCCGTTGTCCTTAAACGAGCCGGACGGGTTGAGCCCTTCGTATTGCAGATACAGAACATCCGGACGCATTCCCAGCTCCGCCGCCAGACCGCAGCACGGCTGAAGTACCGTCTGGCCCTCGCCGATTGTTACCCGATATTTTTCCTCGCAAAACGGCAGCAGCTCCCCAAACCGCCACACCCCCGAGAAGTGCAGCGGATTCTGCCGGTCGGTCCATTTTTTGGAAAAATCACTCAGTTTTTTCGGCACCGGCAGCTTGTCCCACTGATAACAGACATCCAGCAGGTCGCCGCACTGGGGACATTCAAACAAGATCTCCATCCGGTCAAATTCCGCCCCGCAGCGGGGGTTGATGCATTTTTGATACGCCTGGGCTTGCCTCACAGCTCATCCTCGTTCAGTTGTTTGATTAACTCCGGCAGTTCCGACAGATATTGTATCCGAAAAACGCCTTCCGGCACTCTTTTTTTTTGGTTTGTGTAAGCTTCTTTGAGGACGGGAATCATTCCCGCCCGCAGGGCCCCGCGCACATCCTTGTCCATCCGGTCACCGACAAACATGGTTCGGTGCGGTTCCGTCTGCAGGCGGCGGGCGGCTTCCAGGAAAATCCGCGGGTCGGGTTTGCGGAAGGAAAACTGGTAGGAATACAGACGCAGGTCGAAAAACTCCAGCAGCCCAACCTGCTGCAAGTGGCGGTCCAGTGTGCTGCCGTGCACGAACGTATTGGACAAAATCCCCAGCCGAAGCCCCATGTCCCGCAGTTTCTGAAGGGTCGAGTGCGTCTGGGGCTCAATGCGTCCTTTTTCGGCCAGCGGGCGATACCACTGCCAGTTCAGCTCCTCCCACTCCTTCTCGGAAAGCGTAAAGCCCTTTTTCCGCCCATACTCTTTCAGGAGAGACAGGGAATCAAAATCGTTTCCGGTCAGAAAGGAAAACAGCAGATGCAGCCGGATGCCCAAAAGGTTCCAGAGCCGGTAAAGGCCGAAACTCCCGACCCGCTGGCTCCGCTGTTTGAGGTAGTCATACGAAAAGCGGGCCGCCTGCTCAAAAAGTCTGCCGGTCTCCAGACGCCCGAACAGCAGCAGCGTCTCGCCCAAATCAAACAAAACCGCCTGAACTGCTCGACCCGCCAAACCCCTCACCTCTCCGGCGGCAGCTGATTGCCGAACACCTGACGAACCCACGCCTCCATCTCTTCATCTGAAATCGCAGACATCCGGTCTGCACTGTATTCTTCGTCGATCTTGTTCTTAATTGCCGTCACGCGCGGGTCATGCTTGGGGATGTCAATCTGATAGCGCGACTCAATCCAGTGCTTGATGCCTGCCGCACCCGATTTGTCCGTAATTGCCACGCCCACCGGACGCTTGAGGAGCTTGAGCGTATCAAAGCAGTTGTAGATTTCCTCATTCTTCAAAAGGCCGTCCGCATGGATGCCCGCCCGCGTCATGTTAAAATCGCGTCCCACCAGCGGGTAATTGGCCGGCAGATGGAATCCGAGCTCTTTTTGGGCATACTGAGCCAGTTCGGTAATGGCGGCATAGTTGATTTTTGGATTTGTGCCCGCCAGCTGCGCATGCTCAATCACCAGCGCCTCCAGCGGCGGATTGCCGGTCCGTTCGCCCACGCCGAAAATGGCACAGTTGGCGGCACTGCACCCGTACAGCCAGGCCGTCGCCGCATTCACCTCCACTTTGTGAAAATCGTTGTGCCCGTGCCATTCGAGCCAGGCCGACGGCACCCCCAGCCGGCGCAGCCCCGCCACCAGTTTCGGCAGCGAACGCGGCAGTTTCGCATTCGGATAAGGCACTGCAAACCCCAGCGTATCACACAGACGCATCTTCACCGGGCAGTTGTACTGCTGCGAAAGTTTCAGCAGTTCGGCCGCAAACGGCAGGACAAACCCGTCATAATCTGCGCGGGTAATGTCCTCGAAATGGCACCGCGGCAGAATCCCGTTGTCCAGTGCCGCTTTCACAATATCCAGATACGCCTGCATCGCCTGGGAACGCGTCATCTTCAGCTTCAGAAAGATGTGATAATCGCTGGCGCTGGTTAAGATTCCCGTTTCTTTGAGCCCCAGCTGCGTGACGTACTTAAAGTCCGCCGCCGTAGCCCGAATCCAGCCGGTCACCTCCGGATACCGATACCCCTTTTCCTGACAGAGCTGCACCGCCTTGCGGTCCCGGTCTGAGTACAGGAAAAACTCACACTGTCGAATCAGTCCTGTCTCCCCGTTGATTTGGTGAAAATATTCATAGATCCGGGCCACTTGCTCTGCTGAATAGGGAGCACGGGCCTGCTGGCCGTCCCGGAAGGTTGTGTCTGTAATCCAGAAATCTTCCGGAATCTCCATCGGGACAGTGGCTTCTTCGAATTCCAGCTTCGGAAACTCCGTATAAGGGAAGAATTCCCGGTAGAGGTTCGGCCGCTCTACATCCTGCAATTGACTTTTACTGTGTCCTGCCATGTTCATTTCTCCCGATGGGTTAGGGTTTCACTTACGCCTCGGCCGTCGGCAGACCTTCCACGACCGCAGTGGCCGAGATGGGAGTCGAACCCATACGCCCAAAACGGGCAGGGGATTTTAAGTCCCCAGCGTCTGCCTTTCCGCCACTCGGCCTTTTCCTACGAATTCCCTACCTTTTGGGTTCTTTTTTTCGGCCGTTGCATTATAGAAAAACAGGAACATTTTGCAAGGAAATAGGCCCTATTCGAAAGGATAACCCCCCATTTTTTAAACTTTTGGCAGATTTTCAGAGATTTTTCATCTGGCGGAGGATTTTCCGAACCGGTTGAAGAAGAGGCAATTTTTCCTTTATTTTTGCTGCCCACACGGTTCGTCGAATCTGCCGGCAGGATTTCTGCAGGGCCCTGTTTTCCGGCTCGATTTCGAGGGCCAACTCCGCCTGCCGCAGGGCCTGGTCCCATTGGCGCTGCTGAATGCTCAGCCATGCCATTGCCAGATGAAACGCCGGCTGGTCGGGTTTCAGGGAAATGGCCTGTTTGAGGCATTGTTCCGCCGCATCATATTCCCGCCGTACGGCCAGGCACAGCGCCAGCCCGTAAAACGCCAGCGGCTCAATCCGGTCCTGGTCCAGCACACGCAGAAAACACCGGCAGGCCGTATCCGATTGTCCCAGCTGAGCGCTCAGCCATCCCATCGCCAGCAGGACATCCGGCTCATCCAAATCCGTACTCATCTCCTGATGCAGATAATACACCGCCTTTTCCGGTTCCTTCTCCGCATACAGCTGAGCCAGTCGAAAACGCGGCCCCTTAATTTTGCGGTCTGCCTCCAGTGCTCGATGGTAGCAGTCGATCGCCTCCTCTCGTCGACCTACGTTTAACGCTGTTTCCCCTTTGTAAAACCAGGCCGGTGCGTAGTCCGGTTCTAATTCAAGCAGCCGATTGAATTTTTCCCGGGCGGCTTCAACGTCCCCCTGCTGAAGCAGAAAAATCCCAAAGTCCAGGATTACCTCCAGATTGCCGGGTTCCCGTCGGATTTCCTTTAGGAAATAGCGGCGGGCTTCTTCATACTGTCCGGCTGCCCAGTATGCCTGAGCAATCCGGTAATAAATCTGCGGATGGTTTTCATCCAGTTGGGCGGTTCTCTGCCAGCACCAGATTGCCCGTTCGTACTTTCCCTGGCTGAACAGGGCGTTCCCGATGTTGTAAAAGCAAATCGGGCAATCCGGTTCAATCTGCTGGGCCAGATAAAACATCTCCTCCGCCTTGTCATACTGTTCCAGTTCCGTATAGGTAATGATGCGGTTGCAGTAGCACGGCTCGTAGCCCGGCTCCATTGCCTCAATCTTCTCAAAAATCTCCAAAGCCAGGTCATATTGGCATGTTCGCGTGTAATCCACTGCCAGCGAATTCAGAATCTCCACGTCCTCCCCGCACAGTTCCATTGCCCGAAGATAGCACTCAATCGCCTCCTCATACCGCTCCAGCGCATCCAGCGTCAGCCCTTTGTTGAAATACCACGCCCCATATGAAGGGTTCAGGTAAATGGCCTCCGTGAGTTTTTCGAGGGCCTCCTGCATTTGTCCTTTTTCATAGAGTTCGAAGGCCTCGCAGGCAATAACATCGGCTTGGTCCCACGGGTGTTCATCCGGGTCGCGAAACGACTCTTCGTTTATCATAAGTGCTTTCTCCTGAAGGCCTTGCTGTTTATCGAAACCGGACAGACAGCCGTTGGCTGCCTGCAGCTGTTGTATCGGCTTGAGGGGCGGGAGGGTTTTTCTCCGGATGATCTTTTCGATTCTTTTTCGAGGATGCAAAACTTTTTTCTGGCTTTGGTCCGGATAAGCCCTTATAATCGCATAAGTTAAGAAACGAGGCAGGCGGAGTTGTTTTTGGAGAAGTTTCCTCTTTTTGAGAGGATTGTCCGATAAAAAATCGGCTTCAAACCGCCTCGAAGAGATAGGACCGTATCTTTGGGTTGGAGCAGAGCGTATGATTCAGGAAATCAAAGGTCAGTTAACAGCCGGCAGCGGCAAGTATGCCATTGTTGTCAGCCGGTTCAATGAGTTCATTACCTCCCGTCTGCTTGGCGGGGCGATTGACTGTCTCCAGCGGCATGGGGCCAAAGATGAGCAGATAACAGTGGTCTGGGTTCCCGGAACCGTCGAAATTACACCTGTTGCCCGCAGGTTGGCTGACAGCGGAAAATACGCCGCAATTCTCTGCCTGGGGGCTGTCATACGCGGACAGACCACCCATTATGACCTCGTTTGCCAGCAAATCAGCCGCGGGGTCGGGCAAATCAATTTCGAGTGCAAAACGCCTGCTATCTTTGGTGTACTGACTTGTGAAACCCTCGAGCAGGCCATTGAACGAGCCGGCACCAAACAGGGCAATGCCGGAGCTGCCGCCGCGATGGCGGCAATGGAGATGGCCGACCTTCTCAGCCGCCTTTAAGCGGGAAGAGTATAGGAAGGGGGACATGTTCTTTTCAAATCATTGTCAGGGATGAGCGGTGGATCGGAGAACCAAAGCCAGGGAATTAGCCGTACAGGCCATCTGTCAACTGGATGTGCAGGGCGAACAGGTCCTGTCTCTCCTGCCTCGTTTTTTTCGTGAAAACAGCGAGGATGAGCTTGTCATCCAGCTGGCGGAACAATGGACGCGGGGAACCTGGACCCACTGGCGTCAGTGTGATGAAGAAATCGCCGCCGCTGCGGAAAAATGGAACGTAAGCCGCCTGTCCATGGTGGACCGAAACATCCTTCGCTTGGGGGTCTATCAGCTGCTCTTCTGTCCGGACATTCCTGAAAAAGTTGCCATCAACGAGGCCATCGAACTGGCCAAAAAATACGGCGGTGTCCAGTCTCCCCGGTTTGTCAACGGCGTCCTTGATGCTGTGTACAGACGGAAAAAGGAATCAGGAACGATTTCCCATGTCCAGCAGTGAAGAATCCATCCGCATTTCTTCGTCCTGCCGTATTCTGGCGGTTCTCAACCAAAAAGGCGGTGTTGGAAAAACCACCACTGTAGCCAACCTCTCCGCCGTTCTGGCTCAGTCTGCCAAACGGACTCTCGTGATTGACCTGGACCCTCAGGCCCATCTGACGATTCATCTTGGTGCTGATGCCGAAACCCCTCCTTCCGGTTCTTATGCGGTCCTGACCGGTGCACGCACCCTCGAAGAAGTCCTGATACAAAGCCGTCCGAACCTCTGGCTCCTGAGTTCCGGAATTGATTTGGTGGGTGCCGAAACCGAACTGGTCAATGAAGTCGGACGGGAAACCATTCTCCGCAACGCCCTCCAGCCCATCCGGGAACGGTTTGATTACATTTTCATCGATTGTCCGCCTTCCCTGGGTCTGCTTACGCTCAATGCGCTGGCTGCCGCCGATGAAGTCCTGATTCCTATCCAGCCCCATTTTTTGGCTTTGCAGGGGTTCGGTCGGCTTCTTCAGACGATTCGGCTGGTCAATCAGCGAATCAATCCGGTGCTGCGGGTTAAGGCCATTCTGATGTGCATGTATGACAGCCGTGCCAGTCTGTCCGTCGAAGTCAAGAATGATATTGAGAAGTTTCTCGAATCCGCCCGTCAGAACCGCACACCCTGGTCCGGAGCTTCCGTGGTGCCCGTCCAGATTCGCCGCAACATCAAACTGGCGGAAGCCCCCAGTTACGGCAAAACCATCTTCGAATATGAACCTTCCTGCCACGGGGCCGATGACTATCGGGCTGTTGCTCAGTATCTTTTTGGGCCAATATCGGCGGAGGTGCAACCCGTCTCTCCGGAAAGCACGCCTGCTTGCGGACAAATCGATGCGGGGGAAAAAACACAGGATAAGGCGTAAAAAAAGACCGCTTTGTGGATGAAGAAGAAAGCGGTCTTCTAAAAGCGAATCAGCAATGATTCGCAAATTTTCTAAACTCCATTATGAGAGGCAGCTGTGTTCTGTCAATCTTTATTTTCCGCTTTCTTGGAAAAAAGTTTCGATCTTTTTTGAACGGAGGAGGTTTTGCCGGTCAATTTGTCTTTGTCAGGGTCCACGGGTCTTCCAGAAAATCGGCAATCCTCCGCAAAAAGGACGCAGCAGTCGCTTCATCGGCTGCACACTGGTCGATGGCCAGCGATACATTCAGCTGTTTTCGTATTGCCGGCGTTCCTTCGTCCGGCACAACCTCGTCTGCGATGTATCCGATGGAGACAATCCCGTTGGCCGAAGGCGGTGCAATGGCATAGAACCACTCAATCCCGTACATCCCCAGGCCGCTTAAAACAAGGGTTGCCCCGTCAAAATCATCCGGGGTCAGCTGATTGGCTCTGGCCCGACGAAGCAGAGCATCCGATGCCTGAGCAATCTCTGTCAGGGTCATCCGCCCGGCATCCTGAATCACCGGAACGACCAGTCCCTGAGGGGCGGCTACCGCAAATCCGAGACCGATACGCTCCGGAACCTCCCATTCTTCGGTTTCCAGGTTCGGCTTGGCGCATACCTGGGGATATGCGGCGGCGGCACGGGCCATTGCACACAAAACCAGGTCATTGGTGGTCAGACGGATTCCGGTCTGCCGGCTGTATTCCTTGCGCATCGACACCATTTCCGTCACATCCGCCCAGACCGAATAATACCCGAAGGCCTTTGTCTGTTTGGCCTCCAGCATGGTTCGTCCGATTAACTTCTGTATCCGCGTCAGCGGCAAATGACCGGCTTCCTTTTCCATCAGTTCTATGAATTCTCCCAAAAATAAAAAATGCTGAATGTATTGTAGCCCCGGATGTCTTGTCCGCAAACAGTTTTTTCTTGGCTCTTTTGGAGAAACCTTTTATACTGAAAGGGTCCGTGAAAGGAGATAAACCGTGAGATACTTTTTCGCGATTGTTCTGCCGCCGCTGGCTGTACTTTTGTGCGGCAAACCCATTCAGTTTCTGCTGAATATTCTGCTGACTCTGCTCGGGTGGATTCCCGGTGTGGTTCATGCCATTCTGGTTGTCCATGAACACCTGGCGGATAAACGAGCCCAGCGGATTATCAAGGCCAAAGGCGGCTGAGGAAAGGAGACCTGTTATGAAAACCGGGAAACAGGATGCCGGGACAATACGGCTGATGATTCTGTCTTTGTCGCTTTTTCTTTTCGGCTGCCGCAGTATGGAAATCGGTCTTAAGGAAAAATTCGGTGTTCCCAAACGCAGCCAGATGGTCACGGAAGTTGCCAAGGCCCGGGATGCTCAGAATGAGGCCAAAGAGCAGGTGGCCTCCGCCCTCGAGCAGTTCAGCACCGAGCTCCGTTTTGAAGGGGGTGATTTGGAGAAAAAGTACAAAACCCTCTCCAGTGAATACGAAAAGAGCCGCTCGAAGGCTTCCGCCGTTTCTTCTCGGATTGAACGGGTGAAGGAGGTTTCCGAAGCACTTTTCCGGGAATGGGAAAAAGAGTTGACCCAGTATTCCAGCGACCGTCTTCGCGAAAGCAGCCGCCGCAAACTGGACCAAACCCGCCGCTATTACGAAACGATGATGGCTGCTATGGAGCGGGCACGCGACAAAATGGACCCCGTTCTGGCCGCCTTCCGGGATCAGGTTCTTTTTCTCAAACACAACTTAAATGCCCGTGCCGTGGCTTCTCTTCGGCAGGAATTAAACATAATGGAATCAGAAGTTGCCGTCTTGATTCGTGAAATGGAAGCCTCGATTTCCGAGGCAAACCGTTTTATTGAACAACTGACGCAGGAAGAACCGTAAGAAAAGGAAAGGGGTCCCGATGCATCAGCCCTCCCTGCCTCATCCGGGTCATAACAAGCATTTGTGTTATCTCATCAACCTCCATTATCATCATACCAACTGGGAGCAGTACAAAAAACTGGTCGAAAATCCCCAGTATGTCTGTAAACTGTGCGGACGCACGGCCGCTGACAAAAATCACCTTTGCCGCCCTGTAAAACTCTGAGCCGTTCTGCAAAGGTTTGTCAGCGGCGCCGCAGCCCCCTTTAATCCTGTAAAAATTGAACCGCCAGTCCCAGCACGCCCTCGCTCATCATCCGGGAGCGGTCCACCCGAACCACCTTTCCGGCCTTAATCCGGGCGTATTGCCCCTTTTGATGAGCCAGCTGCGAGGTTCGCGGAAAATTAAGTTCCACTTCTTGTCCGGGACGTACAGGGGCGGTCAGCGGGATTGTCAAATAGGCTCCACCCTTGCTCACATTTACACTTCGGCCGTTGAAAAAGCGATTGGCGCCCGGCAGCCAGACGCTCACAGGCCAACTCAATTCCGTACGCACTTCCTTACGCTGTTCGACGAGTGTGCTGTCCATAGTCTTTTCTCCGTAAAAGTCATAAAATCACTGCACACTCTATTATCGTCAAAGTTAAAATAGGGAATATAGAAAAAATAGGAAAATCCTGTTTTTTTTAAATTAGCTCATGCTGGTTTGATTATCCGAAAGATTTTATCGGACGTAAAAGGGGTGTTTTAGCTTTTCATTGAATCAATTTGCAGCAGGGCGACTGGAAGAAAGAGAAAAACCGGTGCCCAAACCCATACTTCCGGCCAGACCCGTCCGCCAAAGCTTTCTGTTGCGAACAACTTGCAGAGAAAGACAGTCAGAAAACATCCCAGCGTTGTCGTGAAACTGATTACAATGGCAGATTTAATCTCCCGGGGGTCCCGTCGAATCAGAACCGGCAGGGCCGTCATCAGCATAATCAGGTTCATAATCGGGTCGACAACGCGGGAATGCTTTTGCAGAATCAGCTCTGCCAGGTCGGTTTTTCGTGTGCCCGGATAGTGCAGCAGTTCTTCTATCTGCCCCAGGCTCAGGAGCGATTTGTATCCTTCCTGGCGGCGGAGGCCGATGTCCTCCGGCATCAACCCGCTGGCCAGAAAATCAATCTTTTCTACGGAGGTCAGTGAGGTCTGCCCTCCTTCTTCCGGGAGAACATTCATCCGCCGTCCGTTCTCGAGCACCCAGCCTTTGCGATGCGCATCGTACACTGCCCGCTCGGCTTCAACCTGTCCGATTACTGTCCATCGCTGGCTGGACGGTTCTTGCCGCCGGAGAATCACAAAGGCATCTTTCATTGTCCGAGTGGATTCATTGTATTCCCGACCGCAGAACAAATGCCCTTCCGGAGAGCTGATAAACCAAAACGAAAACCGACGCGGCTGGCTGATTTCGTCTCGACCTCTTGTCAGGTCGTTTGCCAGCCGCGGAATCAAAAATTCCTCATCGGCAATTTGAAGTCCCATCAGCAGCACTGCCAGAAACAGAATCGGTGCCAATATGCGTTTGAGACTGATTCCGGAGGCCATTACGGCAATCAGTTCGTTGTTTTTTGTCATCCGGGCCAGCGAAAAAACCGCCGCAATCACGGTAATCATTCCGGCCAGATGCCGAAACCAAAGCGCTGTCTGCGGCCCGTAGTACAAAAGAATATGCCGCAGCATTATGCCCTTGCTCTGACCGGATTGCTCGACAAACTCATCAATATTCACAAACAAGTCCAGCGTGATGCACAGCCCAATCAGGACGAAGAAGGAAATAAAATACCCCACCAGAAAGTTTTTTGCGATATATCGATCCAGCAGCCGCATAACTCTGTCCGCTTTCAAACCCGACTGATTTTCCGATACAAAATCCACGCCAGTACCGTCAGCAAAACCAGCCCGCCCCACATCACGGCGATCCCAACCTCCGGGCCGGCGGCCGGATTTTTGGTCAGCTGCTTGCCCGAGAGAATAAATACAATCAGCAGGGCCCCCGGAATCGTGCTGGCTCCAAAGGCGCTGAGAATATGTCCCCCCCGAAACAGAATCCCCAGACAAATCCCCGTCACAATCAGCGGAATGCACCCCAAGCCCAAAACAAGCCGGGAATGAATCTCACTGGTTAACTGATTGTCCACCTGAACCAGCTGCTCCCGGAGCTGAGTTTGCAGAGCTTGCAGAATCCTGCTCGGTTTGGAAACACCGAGCCCTGTTCCGGAGGAATCCGTTTTTGTCAGGGTCTCAAGAAGCTTGTCCCGCTGGAGTCCTTCCAGGATCGCTTCCGGTATCGGCAGTTCCGGAATTGCTTTCTGAAGCGCGGTTCCCTTCACGCCGCCTCCCAGCTGCCATTGCGGTGTTTCCAGAATCAGTTCCAGCCCCCGGTCAATTCGGTCATCTTCGAGGGTAATCTTTCCCCGGTCGCTTTCGTACCGGCAATAAACCTCATTGTTGCGATACGGCAGGATTTCCAGCAGCCGTACGGGGCCGGTCAGGTCAATCTGCCGCTCCTGATTCACTTCCAAACCTGCCGCCCGCAGAAGGTATTCCCGTCCTCCGTCGGCGCTGCGAAACCGAATGTATTCCTGCGGTTTTTTCAGCGTCTGACGGCCTTCTTCCGCCAGACGCTCAAGGATGGTCTGAGCGCGTACCGTCAGGGCCAAATCATATATCGGGCCGAACTGAAGTTTGTCCGCCTGAATCTGTTTGAGCTGCTCGATTTTCTGAAACTTGATTTTATCCGCCAGCAGGGGGGGCACACGCCGGCTGACCCCAATCGTGCCCACACGAACCGGCTGGTTTTCATCGAAACGAATCGTATCCTCCGTAATCACCGTGACGGAATGATGCTCCCGCCGCGTTTCAATATCCACGATTGCCTGACGAGCTGTAATCATTCGCGGCGGTTTATTCTTTTGAATGTCCAAAATAACCACATCCAAAAGCAGATTGTCTGCAGGAACGGCCTGTTCTGCGTAGATTTTGTACCGCCCTCCCGGAATGTCCCAATAGCCTTTCCGCTGGATATTGCGGAACAGAATCTGCTTGGCATCCGCCCGAACCCGATACTCGCTGCGGTGCACAAAGGCCGGTGTAATGTGGAAACTCAGCAGCAGGTTCGCCAGCGCCGCCGCCAGCGCCAGTGAGAATCCCGGCTGAATCAGCGTCCGAAAGGCAATTCCGCTGGCCCGGCAGGCATCCAATTCCCGGTCTGCCGCAAACCGCCCGTAGGTAATCGCCGCCGAAAACAGGGCACCCATCGGAATCACAAACGTCAGGGTAATCGGGCAAAAGTCCCCGATTAAACTGAGCATCTGGCGCGGACTGACCCCGTACTCCTTAATCATCGGGACCAAAAGCCCCGCGCTGAGCATCAGCGTCAGCGCCACGGTGGCTAAAAAGAACACCCGCAGCAACTCTTTCATCAAATATCGATGCAGCAGAAAAAACATAACCTGTTTCTTTCTCAAGGATTCTGACAAAGTCCGGATTTTACTCCCCGAACATCCGTTTGCAAAGCGGATAATTGCATTTCTTGGAGCTCTGCAAGGGTATTTCTGATTCTTTTTCCCCCAAAATTGGCTGGATTTTGGAGTTAGATTCGCTTAGAATTTCTCGAAATTAAGGACAACCCGAAACCAAAAGCGAAGGGAGAAAAACTATGGCCAAAAGCGCAAAGGACAAAAAGGCAAAAGTGATTGAAGTCCTCAATAAAGCTCGGGCGATGGAACTGCAAGCCATCTCCCAGTATATGAATCAGCATTACGGCCTGGATGATATGGATTTCGGCGAGTTGGCCGCCAATATGAAACTGATTGCCATTGATGAAATGCGTCATGCCGAATCCTTCGCGGAACGCATTAAAGAACTCGGCGGCGAACCCACCGCCGAGCCGGCCGCCAAGACCGTCCGGGGGCAGGAAGTGGAAAAAATCTTCCCCTTTGACGCCGGCCTTGAAGACCATACCATCGATGTGTACAACCAGTTCGCTGCGGTCTGCCGTGAGAACGGCGACTCCGTCAGCCAAAAGCTCTTCGAGACTATCATCGAGGAAGAGCAGTCCCATTTCAACTACTTTGACAATGTGGATCAGCACATCAAGAAGATGGGCAATACTTATCTGGCTCGCATCGCCGGCACTCCTTCCTCAACCGGACTGGCCCCGCAGGGGTTTGTCATTCGTGAGCAGGGAGGCGGCGCTGCTTAATCCATTGGCATAGTAGAAACAAAAGGCGGACAGGTGTTTTCATTGTGTCCGCCTTTTTTACCGGCTTCCGGTTATTTTGTCTGTCCATGCCCCGGGTGTGAGACAGGTTTTGTCTTATTCTCTGAAATGGTTTCCTTTGTTCTCTTTACTGTCCTGATCACCAGAAGCAGCAGCAAAATGCTCGGCATCACCAGCACAGTCAGCAGAAATGCGCCGACTGCCGCAAGGATTTTCCATGGAAAGTGCCCCTGTTCTGTCAGCAGCAGAACGGGCTTTAGTTTTTCCATTGTACGTTGGATGGCTTTTGTGCTTTGTTCGATGGCTTCCCGATTGGCCTCAATCGCACGCGTGCTTTCTTCTACCGCCTTTTGATTGGCCTGTATCGATTCGGTGGCGGCTGTTACAGCTCGTGAACTGGCCTCGAGCGATTCCGTTGTTTTTCTCATCGCTTCAGCCGCATCCTCAAGGGATGTCGTAATTTCCCGGATTGCCTTCTGATTGGCCGTGATGGCGGCTGTGCTGGCTTCGACGGCCTGAATATTTTCGGAAACGGCCTGGGAGCTGGCTTCGATTTGCGAACGCACTTGTCTGACAGTCCCGCACCCGGCCGGAAAGAAACAAAACAATCCGAAGAAGAATAGTTTTATCCGCATTATGACTCTCCTCAATAAATGCTTTTTATTGTAGGTCTGTTTTTTCTTAAAACAAGCAGATTTAATTAATAACATTATAGGTCGAGTATGTTTTGTATATTTTATTCTTGCAAATCATTTGCAAATAGGTTATGGTTTTTATAAATATGCAACCACATCGGATTAAAGGTGAATTTACAGTTTAGGAGAAGGTTCTTATGGCGTATGAAAAGTTGCGTTTAATTGCCCGTCAGTTAAAAGAACATTCTCCCTTTACTGTCTTTGGAGCCCTTACCGGCATTGTTTTTATGCTCCTTTTCCGACGACTCGGAGTGACGGGCGGTCATATCCTTTTTTCCATATTCCATCCTCTTCATGTTGTTCTCAGTGCAATGGTCACCGCAGCCCTCTTCCAGCTCCACCGAAAAGCTGGAAATTTTCTCCTGATTCTTGTCATCGGCTATGTCGGCTCTGTGGGAATCGCTACAATCAGCGACAGCGTTATTCCCTTCTTCGGCGAGACGATTCTCGGTGCTGCCGTCCCCACGGAGCATGGACATGACCATACTCCGGCTCAATCTCCGCAGGAGCATGACCATAAACCCCAGCTGCATCTGGGCTTTATCGAAGAATGGTGGCTCGTCAATCCCGCCGCAATTCTGGGGATTGTCATCGCCTATTTTGTCCCCAAGACCAAGTACCCGCATGCTCTTCATGTCCTGGTCAGCACGTGGGCCTCTTCCAGCCATATGCTGATGAACACACACGCTGACTGGAGTATTACACTGTTGGTTGGAATGTTTTTGGCCCTCTTTATTGCTGTCTGGCTTCCCTGCTGCATCAGCGACATCGTCTTTCCGCTTCTGTTTGTCCGTGCCGATGGGGCTCATCTCGGTCATCAGTGTATTCTTTGCGGCCGCAAGGAAAATCCGACTCCTTCTGAGTCAGCCGAACGGACACATTCATGACGGACGAACACCTCCAAAAAGCTGCACAGCTGCTGGATAAAAACGGGTTGCGGAAAACACGACCCCGTCTAGAGATTCTCTGTGTTCTTTTGGAAGCGGACAGTCCTCTGACCGGTGAACAGGTTTTTGAGCGGGTGACGGCGGGCTCTGTGGATAAGGCCACGGTCTATCGGACTTTGCTGCTTTTGCTCAAACATGATATTGTTCACAATGCCTATCTGCGAAACCGCATCCGGCATTTTGAACTCGCTCATCATTGCAAACCCGACCACTGCCATCCGCATTTTACCTGTCGGGATTGCGGCCGAACGGTCTGTCTTTATCAGGCCGTCGTTCCGGCGGTCCAAAATCTGCCGGACGGATTTCTTGTGCTGCATCGGCAGACTCGTTTGGAGGGGATTTGTGCGGACTGTCGAGTACGCCATTATTCGTAGGGTATTTTTGTTTTTGCTTGATTTTTTCTTCTTCGTTCGCTAAATATCGCCCAAACTGCTAAAGAATTGCGACTCGATAGTCCGACTTTTACCGCATAGATAACAAGAGTCAAAAAGTAATTTCCGGATTTAGTATGCCGAGAATAAACAGATGGCTGCCTGCGCTTCTGTTGCTTTTAATGGCCCTCTCGGGCTGTCAAACTGCACCTAAAACAACGGCTCCTTCGGCGCCATCCTATATGATTTCTGTGGATCATCTGGCCGCTCGGCTCGGTCTGCACGTATCCTTTACAAACGGCCGCTATGTAGAATTGACCAACTCGGCCAATCGTGTCGTTATCTTCACTCATCCCGGCGGCAGCGTCTATGTCAATGGAGAAAATATCGGTCAGACCGGTACCGTTATTATGGAGGGCTCGACTGTTTATGTTTCTCAACTATTGCTGCCTCGGATTCGCGCCTCTCTGAAAACGGCAGCCCCCATCACGCCTTCGCCCCGATATACCCCGTCCCCCTCGCGGCCTTCCGGCGGACAAACCGTCGTTATTGACCCCGGACACGGCGGGAAAGACCCGGGGGCAATCAGCTATCTGGGGTATTATGAGAAGGAAGTCAATCTCAAACTTGCCCAGAAAATTGCCTGGCTTCTCAAAAAACAGGGCGTCAATGTGATTATGACACGGAATAATGATACCTTTATCGAGCTGAACGAGCGCCCTGAAATTGCCAACCGTGTTAACGCTGATTTGTTTGTCAGTATTCATCACAATTCCAATCGCAGCCGTTCTCATCATGGCTATACCGTTTATATTGCCCCGAATGCCTCAGAGGCCTCCCGACGAGCAGGGCGGCTCATTGAACGGTATCTGGCCCAGACAGGCCTTTCGAGCAACGGTCTGCGAACCAATGATTACCGCGTACTGGTTCGCACCAACGGACCGGCTGTCTTGATTGAATGCGGGTATCTGTCCAATCCCTCCGAAGCCGCAAACCTTTATGATGGAAATTTCCAAAATCGCCTTGCCGCTGCAATAGCCCAGGCCATTCTCGAAGCTCTCTGACGGGATAGACGCTTGCCTTGTTCAATTCTAAGACTGGACAAGACCGCTTGTTTGGCGTACAGTAGTTCTTATGAATCCCTATCCATTAAAATTAAAACCGATTTTTAAAGAGCGTATCTGGGGCGGCCAGCGTCTGCGGGCCTTGTTCGGAAAAGACCTGCCTGCCGGAAGGCCCATTGGGGAAAGCTGGGAACTGGCTGATTTGCCGGAGGATAAGTCCGTGATTGCCAACGGTCCGCTGGCCGGACAGACCATTGACCGGGCGATTCGTTCATTTGGACGGGCCCTCGAAACAGGGCGTCCCGGTCCGTTTCCGCTGCTGATAAAACTGCTGGATGCGAGGGACGTGCTCAGTGTTCAGGTTCATCCGGATGCGCCAACCTGCCGTCGTATGGGGACGGGGCAGCCCAAAACGGAATGCTGGTATATTCTGGATGCACCATCGGACGGGATTATTTACAAGGGTCTCAAGCCCGGCACGACCCGAGAGCAGTTCGCCCGGGCTGTTGCCGAGGGGACTTGTGCGGAGTATCTGGTGGCTGTCCCGGTGAAACCCGGCCAGTGTCATTTCCTGCCCAGCGGAACCCCACACGCCATCGGGGCCGGTCTGGTCATCGCTGAAATCCAGCAGCCCTCCGACACCACCTATCGCGTTTTTGACTGGAACCGCCTCGACCCCTCCACAGGCAAACCCAGGGCCTTGCATATTCAACAGGCCCTCGAAAGCATTCATTTTGGGGTATCCGCCGACGAGCTTCCTGTGACTACGGTCGGCCGGCTGGTCGATGCTCCTGAATTTAAACTCGATAAAGGGCATCAAATGCCCAAGGGCGAGCTTCTGCTCGAATCTCCCGTTCCCAAAGCCGTCCTCTTTTTAACCGGTGCCGGGCTCATTCATGGCCCTCATTTTGACCCGATTGCTTTCCGAAAAGGAGATACGATTTTAATTCCCGCCGGCGTCGAAGGGTTTGTGCTCTTTCAGGAGGAAACGGAGTATCTGACGGCTTCTGTGTGAAAAAAACAGAGAGGGAGAAAACATCGATGCTGAAAGAAAGCGAAAATCCCCCGATAATCTGGCCTGAGGGACGCTCGATAGATTCCTTCGAGGGGACCTGGTGGGTGGCTCACACCAAAAGCCGAAATGAGAAGGCCCTTGCCTGGCAGCTGGTCCAAAAAGAGGTTTGCTACTTTCTGCCGATGTCCTGGAAAATCAGCCGCAAAAGCAGTCGAACCTTGCGCTCCCTGATGCCCGTCTTTCCCGGCTATCTGTTCTTCTGCGGCACCGAACGGGACCGGCTTGAGGTTCTCAAGACGAACCGCACCGCCGGCATTCTGACTGTTCGCAACCAGTCTCAGCTGGTTCAGGAACTGCTGCCCATTGAAAGGGTTTTGCGGAGCGGCCGGACCGTTGTGCCCCACGAGTTTCTTCGGGTAGGGCAGCGATGCCGTGTCATTGCCGGCCCTCTTATGGGCATTGAAGGGCTTATCGTCCAGACGCCCAGAAAGGCCAAACTGGTTCTTCAGGTCCAAATGCTCGGCCAGGCCGCCAGTGTCGAAATTGATATGGATATGGTCGAACGAATCGCGTAAACTGGTTCCGGTTTTTCCTTTTGACCTTCTGAAACGGAGGTGCTCGATGGAATACAGCATTAGTATCATCGGTCTTCTGACGGCGGTCTGGGGTCTTGTTGTTGTGATTCAGCCGCTCTGGCACAAGACGCTTATCGGCTTCTTCGCCCGGGGGCGTCGGGCCTATGCAGCCGTGGTTTTGAAAATTGTTGTCGGGGTTCTTTTTCTTCTTTATGCCCGCCAGTGCCGCATCCCGTCCGTAATTATTGTTCTCGGCATTCTTACCGTGGTCGGCAGCGTCCTTTTCGCTGCTATGCCGATTACCAGAATCCATGCCTGGTTCCAATGGTGCCGCAGCCGTCCCCTTTGGTTTTACCGCCTCTGGGCTGTGGCGGCTGTCCTGCTCGGGATCATCATTTTTTACGCGGGCTGGCCGGTGTCTTAATCAGACTTGCTTTTTCCCGGTTCGTTTTGCTATAATTGTCGGGCGCTTTTGTTCAGCAAGACTCGGTAATGGGTGGAGGGTTTTGGCGGGATGAACAAAGGAAAGTGTCTCTGGGTTGTCCGACTCGGTCTTTTCTTTTCTGTCTGCCGGGTTGCTTATCCTTTGGCCGAATCCGCTGACCCGAACGGCATCAATGTCAAAGTCCTTCACCAAATGGGCTATACAGGCAAAGGGGTGCGTGTCGGCGTGCTTTCCCAGATGCACTGCCGAACAACCCACGAGGCCTTTTTTGACAAAGACCTGCAGGGGAATCCTTTTGGTAATTCACATGCCTATTGGTATGATCCGACCTCGGATACAGTCCAGCCCTATGAACCGTACTGGCACGATACTTCGCTGGCGGGCATTGTTGCTTCCCGCGGCGGAAAAAACTTCCCTCAGCATAGAGGCATGGCCCCCGATGCCGAAATCTACAGTGCTAAAGTAACCCGCTGTGTTTCCGAGACCGACCCCAACCGCACAACAAACTTTCAGTGGTTTCAGAAATCGCTGGATTATTTCCGCTCCAGCCAGTGCCGAATTGTCGTCACCGGTATTCAGCTGGGGGCGGATTATGACCAATTATTCCCGTTCACCTTGCTGTACGATTATTACACATACACCCACGGTATCTTTTTTGCCAATGCCGCCGGCAACGACAACGGTTCTGTCACCATCTTCGGTACCGCTTTCAATGGTGTGACAACGGCGGGCCTGATTACGACCGAACCGGATGTCTATCGGCGCATCGGCTCGGCAAGCAATCCCGGCCCGACGCTGGACGGCCGGCGCAAACCCGAAATCGCCGCCCCCGCACAAAAGCTAACGGTCCCGACGGACGGCAGTGATACCGCCTGGAGAAGCGAAGGCACAGAACGCGGTCAAACCAGCTGGGCGGCCCCTCATACCGCTGGGGCTGCCGCCGTCCTGCTGGAGTATGCGGATACCACATCCGAACCGGATGACGGCCGCAGCGTTGTTCTCAAGGCCGTCTTGGTCAATTCCGCGTTTCCGAATATTCAGGACAAAACCGGCCTGGAAACCACCGGACAGCTCTGGCATCCCCATCGCGGCTATGGTCGGCTGGATGCCGCCCGCGCCTTCTCCATCCTGAGCAGCCCCAAACTCAGTGTCGGCCAGGAGACTTCTCAGCCCCGCGGCTGGACTTTTCAATCTCTTTCGCCCGGACAGACCCATACTTATACGCTCCCGTCCATCCCCATCGGCAGCCGGCTGGTCTTGACTGTTACGTGGAAGCGGCGCGTGCGCTGGCAGGATAAGCCGCCCCGCAACAATCTGATAGACAATGGGGAATTGACCGGCTATCTGGCCAACCTGGATTTGGTCATTGAAGACTCCGCCGGCCGGATCGTTTTTTCGGATACAGGCACGTTTGACAATCTCAAAAAAGCCGACCTGCTGATTGCTCAGACGGGGCTGTACCGCATCCGCATCCGCAATCAGTCTTCGACGGAATCAGCCGAATATGGACTGGCTTACGAAATTCTCGAACCCCTGACGGCCGATTTGAACCTCGATGCTGTTGTGGATAAGGCCGATTTGGAACTTCTCCTGCAATCCTGGCTTCAGAATCCATGCGGGGTTCCCTTTGACGGTTGCGAGCGGCTCGATTTGCTGGCCGATAATTTCATTGATTTGGGAGATTTGAAAATCCTGGCTGGTCTTTGGAAAACCCGCGATCCCCGCTACTGTATCCTGCCGTAAATTCCTTTTCGGTGAGGTTTGATCAAAGCCGGGGGTTGTCATTGCTGCAGCGGCGGGGCGATCAGATAGATGGTTTTTTTCTGTCCGGCAAGGTCGAGAACGAGGGTTCCCTCCCCATAGCCGGTCATGTCCGCCGGCCGTTCTATTGTAAGCCGAATCTGTCCGTTGTCGGCGATTTGCTCCTTGAGCTGATGGAGCAGCAGCCCGCCCCCCTCAAACTGATGGCCGCCCAGAACTGGACCGGGTGCCGTCTTGTCCATCTCCACCGTCAGAACATACTCCTTTCGCCCCGGCTCAATCCAGACATATTCGGGGTAAATGACAGGGGATTGTTTTTCGGCGGTCTGGGTCTGCTGCGCCAGGAGCTGCTGTGCCTTTTGGGCGGCCTCGGCCAGCTGCTCATCCGTTGCCGCCGGCGGCAATACCGAAGAATCCTCTTGTGAGTTTCCCGCTGTTCCGCTCAAAGAGCTGTCCGCAGCTTCCTTGCGGCCTACGATATATTCGAGCCCGAGTATATGATCGTTGACTTGAGTACCTTTTGGAAATTCTATCCGTATCTGATCCAGTGAAAATGCCTCATTAACACGAACCGATTGAACGGTATATTCCCCCTTCATATTTATCTGATCATCAAACCAGACTATCTTCATTGGAATCCATAGTCCATTTATCTGACGGACATCGAGGAAATTGTTCGTAAAAGTATGCGTCTTTTTCCCCTCTTCGTAAACAACGGTTTTCTCTTGCACAGCCAAATACCCTCTGGCTGGATCTATAGCGAACTGTTGGACAGCTGCTCCGGGGTTACCTGGCTTTTCGGTTCGGATCTCAAGAATATACAGATTCTTATTCTCATCAAAATTCACCGTCAAATCTTCCAGCCGTTCGGTTAAAGTAATCCATTCGTAAATGGTATGCGGCCATATTTTCCAATACAGACAATATGGAGCAATCTGCCCTTGAAAGGACAGATCTGTTTTTTGAATATCGGCTTTGTAACGGATGACTGCTTTCGGTTCATCCATAAGACGGCGTCCCTCTTTCCTTCCAATATCATACACCAGTTTTTTTGTGACGGTTACTGGTTCGTAGGAATGTAAGTCGATTCGACAAGTCTGACGAAATGGAGACCAGCAAACAAAAGCGTTTGCCTCCTCCACAATCGTATCGGTTTCGCCGTCAATTCTGAAAAGACGAACGTCAGCTTGCGATTCTACGCAAAAGTACCGTTCACTCGAGGCACGCATGACTTTATACAACTGCTCTGCGGTCATGAATTTGGCGTCAGCATAAGATTGCGTGAACAAAGAAAAAACCAAATGAATCAGCAGTATTTCTTTCTGAATTCTCATCGTCGTCTCCTTTGTTTAGTCAGTATTTTCAAAACAGCCATAGGTAGCAATCCCGTACATATTTGCCGCCGCATTGACCATAGCTTATTGTCACATCCGGCAGACAAATACGCTTTTCGATACCCACACATTGTTGAAGGATCCGTCTTTTTGGGGCACATGTATGTGCAATATCATAATAACAGTTTAGTAGAAAGCCTCCAGACACGCACAACTCCTCTACTGTCTGATCATCACAGACATACCCAGACTTACAATCTTCTTTTGTTTGGCAGGGAATGAACGTTAAACAACTGTTATCTTGTTTTTGACATTTATTTGCTGGACACCCTCCTTTGATATTTTGCATCTGTTTCTGGGACAATTCTGCATAGTACGCGGAGATTTTCTCTATCTCCTCGGAGACATCTGCATCCTCTTTCACGAACCATGCATACGCTGCATGGACGGCGGCCTGCCAGGAAATCTGCTCCGAGACCATCTTTTCCAGATAGTCCTGCCGGCTGGTCTGAATCAGCAGAATCGTCCCGTCCCAAACCGTTTCGTCATGATTCCCCAGTAAAGCCCTCTCGATCAGTTTCGGCTCGTTGGGGCCGTCCAGAATCAGCGTCTTATCCTCTTGGGGAATACACAGCACAAAATGCCCCAATCCAACCCCCAACCCGCCGAACGAATGCCTCCAACCCATAACCGCTCTCCTTATGTTAATAGACTTTGCCTCTGCGGACACAAGGGGGATAACTCTTGCGCAAAGGACACCTTATCCGTCCTGCCTTGCCCTGTTTCGTTTCTCCTGCTGAACTTGTCGAAATCGCGTACCCGGTGATAGCCCTTGGATGATGCTTTATTCTACCTCTTTCCCACCGGGGCTTGTCAAGGAAAAATACGGAAAAGCAGAAAATCCGGAACCCGGAATCCTCCGCCCCCGGCTATCCGTACTTTTCCGGATAAAAAGAAGTGATGCCCCCCTAACTGACGGTTCAGGATGTCTTTTTTGCCCCCGCCGCCAACCCTTTTTTTGTTCCCTTCCGGCCTTCCTCTTCTTTTAGGGGAGCACCGGCGGGGCAATCAGATGGATGGTTTTCTTTCGTTTCCTCCGGAATCAATCCCCTGTTCTCTGTGGCCTCCGTCTTTTCAGAACGAAAGAGAAACCCAAAACCGTCATTCCTAAAAGACCGCTTCCCATCATCCAGTACCCTGCCGAATGCAGATTCAAAGCCGCTTGTGAAGAAAGCACCAGTATTCCTTCGCTGTGGGCAGCCATGTTGGTTAATTCCGGAAGCGATAGTTTTCTTTGGGGATTGGGATAATCCAGCAGGAGGATGCTTGCATCCGACTGGATTAAACCAGCCATATGCTTATAAACAGAATGGTCCGGCAGCGGAATTTGGAACTGCAGTACAATGCTGTTGTTTCTTTGAAGAGCTTTTTGAATCGTTTGGGCGGTGGGTTCCCGAATGAATTTCACGTACAGTCCCTTTTCGCGTGCATAGTCTCCCAGTTGTTTCAGACTGACGTTGTTTTGGCTGTCTGGTTGGATCCGTGCATATAGATCCTCCAGGGGAATGTCTGTTCCGTGATATTTCAGGCATAGATAAAGAGAATTGATGCCGCATTGGCTAAGTTGGGGATTTTCAAGCGAGGATATTTCTGTCTGCGGAAAAGCGGCTGCTTCAACCAGCATACAAAGGGAAATAAAGATAACAATGGACTGCCGGAGACCCGTCAAGATTCAATTCTCCGTCTTCCCTTTTCCTGCTCTATCGACCGACGATAGCACAGAGATCCGTTTACTTCCTGTATAATGCCTGATCGATCTGCTCCTGAGTCGGTTTGATCGTATATTGTTTTCCTGTAATCGTATCGTTCACCTTGGTTCCGGGAGGAAATTCCAGCTCATACTCCTGTTCTTCAATCGGCTGGTTGACCCGGACATCCGTAACGGTTATCCGGCTGGACGTTCCATCGCTGTATAAGACCGTGCATTCAATTGGAAACCAAAACTCGTCTCCAATTGGAGTCAGCTTCATTACATTATATTCAAGAATAGCCTTGTCTCCGTTATAGTAGGTGATTCGGACTGCAGCGTAATTATGTTCGAGCGAAAAATACATCCCAAACATTTTTTGCATTTTCCCTGTGGGCCATTTCACCGAACAGCTTAATTCGATTGCATCAAAGCCGTTTACCTTGGTGACAGCAGGATCCAATGAAAACAAAAGATTGGGGTCGTGGTTCTTCCGATACAGATTCAGAAGATCCAGCACCGAGAGCGAAAAATCGCATCGATGAAAGATGGTATAGCCCAAAGGCGTATTATTAATCATTGTCATCGGATCCTCGTGAGGTTCCTTTTGAAGAGTACCTCTGGGCGGCCTGTTGGGGTCTTCTATATAATATTCTCTGAAGACTCGGCCGTTATAGGTCCGACACCCATAGACGTCTTTCAGTCCCTGGAGAGTGTCATACCGCAGTGCCTGAATGAACCTGAACTTTTTGTCGAAGGGTTTTTCGGCAGTGAAAAGGATGGTTTGAGGTCCTGTAAACAGTAGCAGTTCTCCTCGCTTCCAATCTTCAAGGTGTTCCTCAGACGGTTCCGGAGCCGTGTAGGTATATTCCATCATAATGCTGTTAAAATATTTTTCATATCTTGTACAAATCTCAGCCAGTTTTTCCAGGTTGATATCGACAATCCTTCCATATCCTCCCAGGGAGTTTGCCAAAAAAAGGCAGACCCAAGTGATTCGCCGCTTTTCCATGATTATGCCCTTTCCGTAAATTTTAATCGCAGACGGTACGAACACAGGAGCCTACAATGCCCATTCGAATGCATTGGCATCTCGAAGGATAAGCCGCAGGCCTGCACTCTCGCTTATATCGATCGCTGCATTGTTCGAGACGGATAGTACAATTGAACAGAACACCGGGACACAATTGGTCCGGAGTACTTCCTGGACATATATCCCCGCAGGTTCCCGTGCACACTCCTTCCGTCCATATACAGCGTGCATGGCCAATGAAACCGCATCCATCAGAAATATTCCAACAAGGACCGCTGCCGCAACCTCCTTTGACACTCTCCATATCTGCCGGAAGATGCGACTGTTCCAGAAAAAACATTCCTGTTCCTGTCCACAGTAGAGATAAACAAATCCCAAAAAGATGTTTCTGATTCATTTCTCATCCTTTCTTATCGTCATTCCCGCGCAGGCGGGAATCCAGAGAATACGCTCCGAAAACCTGATTTTGAGCAAGCTTGTCTTGATCCTAAGGTTTTCAATCCTGTTCAGTTTCTTTTTTAAAGATCAATAGAAAAACCCGCTGAAAAGTCATTTCTTGTTTTCTGAGGGCGATCCGGCCTGTTCAATTTGTTCAATCTGGTTTCTGATTCGGTACTGGATAGGAGCAGGGCAGGATTGCGGGTTATTCAGGATTTGTTCATAGCACTTTTTGATAAAAGCGTTCGCCTCTGGGCGGGATAGAACTCCAGCAATCGCTAATTTTTCATAACAGTTGACGGCGACCATAGCGCACTGCCATGCCTTTTCATAAGAAGGCCATGTTTCCAACGTTTCCTCATAAAGTTCTACCGCTCTTTTGTAATCCCCGCATTGGTGATAAGTCCAGCCGGTAAAATGTGTTGCCATGGCCTGATGTTTCGGGTCCTCCGGAATGCGGTATCGGTTGATTTTCCACACCCGTTCCGCTCTCTGGTAGTTTTCTTCCGCCTCTGTCTGATGGCCGGCCTGAAGGGCCAGTTCCGCCTGAACGAGATATTCCTCGCCAATCACAAAGACCGAATACCCCAGTTTCTCCTGCCCGCGATAGTCTGTCATTATTCGCTCGACAATCTGTTCCACGCGGCCGTCCTCGCCCAAATGAATATAGGACTGCGCCATCCCCGTCAGGGCACACAGCTCCTCCGCCGGATTCCGTCCCTGGCCCAGAACCGCTCCATATACCTCCGCCGCCGCCGCATACAGCCCGTGTCGCCGAAGCCCATGCCCCGTCTGGACCGCCGCCTGCCCAAACTCCGCCTGTCCGCCGCATTCCTGGGTCAGACGCCGCGCCCACTGCTCCGCTGCCGACGCATCCTGCATCCCGGCCGACGCCTCCGCCAGGTACCGGTAAATCCACATCCGCTCCGGACGGAACGGATACTTTTCCAGGGCTCGTGTTCCCACCGAAAGCACCCGCGAATAATCATTCTGAGCCAGCGAACGCTCCTGAATCCGAATCACCGCCGACAAGAACTCCTCCGCCGGCTCCGGACGGGCCAACAGCGTCTCGATCGCTTCCTCCACCCCGTCCTCTTGTCCCAGCACCATCGCCCCGCAGATCCAGTCTCCCCAAAGCCGCGCCGCCATCGGATGCTCCGGAAATTCCTCCAGCAGCCGCCGGCATAAAACCTGCGATTTTTCCTTCTGCCCGGCCTTCCAGTAGGCACTCTTGACCGTATGCACAAACGGTACAAAATCCTCCCGCCCCCGATACAGTGAAAACATCTCTTCCACGAGGGCATCTGCCTCTCCCGTTCGATTCAGCTGTACGAGGGCTTCGGCCATCACTGCCCGTGTCGAAAAGGAATGGCCGTGCGTCGGATACAGCTGCAGGGCCCGTCGGCCCGCCTCTACGGCCTTTTCGTACTCCTTGCGATACACATACCGATTCAGAATCGGATAGATCGAGCGGGTAAACGGCTCCGTCTGCCCGGAATAAACAGAAAAGAGAGTTTCCAGTTCCGCATCGGCCCCGGACAAGTCGCCGGCTTCGAGCCGCACACAGACAATCTTCGCCTGCGCCTGGGCGGCCAAGGGGGTCCCTGGAAACGACTCGATAATCCGCTGATAGTCGGCCTGGGCCTGTTCAATTTGTCCGGCCTTTTGGAATTGTTCTGCCGACTGAAACAGGGCCGCCGCCTCCGGCGGGATGGAGTCCTGAGCCCTTACCATCAAAACACCCGACAACAGACCCAATCCAACCCCCAAACAGTGGAAGAAATGCCCGAAACACATAACCGCTCTCCTTAAGGTATCCAAATAGACCCTGTCTCCACGGATGCAAGGTGTGGACAACTCTCGAAAAGGAGGACTCCTTATCCGTCTGCCTTGCCCTGATTCTTTTCTCCTGCTGAACTTTTCGAAATCACCTGGACGAAAACCCTTGGACGATTCTTTCTAATTACCCCCCCCCTGTCCGAGCTTGTCAAGACAAAAAATAAAAAATTTCAAAAAATTTTTACGAACCAGAAATCTTCCGCTCCCGGCTATCCGTACTTTTCCGGATAAATCCGCCGCTTGCTGCCGAAATCGGCTTCAAAAAGCCCTTTTCATGCGGTCTTTTTCAGAGTATAGTATCCTGCTTTCCGAGGCATCGGCAGAAAGGAATTCGATGGCCGCCCTGCAGCCCAAACAGATCTTCATCGCCGCACTGGAGCCCAGTGCCGAGGCCCATTGTGCCAACCTGATTCGTGCCGTCTCGGAACGGACCCAAGGCCCGCCCTCCAACTGGCCCGGTGCCGACAGCAAACATATTCCCTTGCCCGAAAAACCCTCCATTCAGTGGGTTGGTCTGGGCGGGGCCAAGATGGCCGCTGCCGGCTGCCGACTCCTCGAAAATCCTGTCGGCAGGGCGGCGATGCTCTACAATGTCTTCGGTCAGCTCGGCTTTTACCGAGCTCTCCTGAAAATCGCCGTAGATTATCTGAAAACCAACCCCGTCGATTTGCTCATCGTCTGTGATTCGCCCGCCTTCAATTTTCACTTGGCCAAGGCCGCCAAGCGGCTCGGCATCCCCGTTTTGTTTTATGTCGCTCCGCAGCTGTGGGCTTGGGCCCCGTGGCGAATCCGCAAGCTCCGGCGCTGCTGCGATCGGCTCGCCTGCATTTTGCCTTTCGAAAAGGATTGGTTCACCCGCCGCGGGGTGCGGACCGATTTTGTCGGCAATCCGCTCTTTGATGACATTCCTTTCAATCCCGACCAGTGCTATAAATCTTATGCCGACTACGATCCGGCCGCCCCCAAAATCGCTCTCCTGCCCGGTTCCCGCCATGCCGAAATCCAGTCCCTCTGGCTTCCGATGCAGAAAATCGCCGCCCAGGTCGCCGAGCATCATCCGAAATTGCAGCTGTTTGCCGCCGCTTCTGATGAAGACAAACTCGCCTGGCTGAAGGCCCATCAGCTTCCGACTCTGTCCATTCAGTACCAGCTCGGTGAGGTTTTTTCGCTGGCCCGCCGCGCGGATTTAGCCCTCGTGGCTTCCGGTTCCGCTACGCTTCAGGTTGCCGCCGCCGGCTGCCCGATGATTGTGATGTATCAGTCCAATCCGCTTCTGTGGCACCTGCTGGGCCGCTGGCTGATCCGAACACGCTTTCTGTCGCTGGTCAATATCCTGGCCCGCAAAGAGCTGGTTCCGGAATATATGCCGTATCTGCCCCGCATTTCCGCAATGGCCGCACGCACCTGTGCGATGCTCGATAACAAACTGCTTCTCATACAGACCAGCACCGCCCTTGTGGAGCTGATGCGTCCTTTTGCCGCACGCAAAGCATCCGCCCAAACCGCCGCCATCGTGCTCAAAATGCTCGGCCTTCGCTGAACAATCCAAGATGCCGACTTGCGAAAAATTTCTGCAGGAGACATAGCCCCGGGCGCAAGCCCGGGTGAGAAAAAAAGTCCGCATTATTCTAAGTCCAACAAACCTCGCTGTCATTGGGGCGTTCTGTCTTCTGATGTGTTCAGCGAAGGAGAAGGGCTGGAAGCCGGCCTTTGGCATCGTTTTGTTTGATGCGTGAAAAAAATTGCAAAACACAAAAAAATTCTGAAGATTTTTTCCTGTGCGATCGATAAAGTCCATTTTCGGAGAATGCTCATTTGAACCGATCGAAGACGGCCTTTTGTTGCACGGAGGTAACAAATGGAATCCGGCGGGGATAAACTCAGCCAGCTCTGGCAGCAGTATTTTCAGACGCGCGACGTTCACATCCGGAATCAAATCTTTATGCATTATCTGCCCGAAATTCGTTATGCGGCCGAGCGGCTGGCGGCCCGTCTGCCGCGCTGCGTCCAAATGGAGGATTTGCTCGGTGCCGGTGCCGTCGGGCTGATTAAAGCCATTGAGCGGTTTGACCCCAGCCGCAATGCCAAGTTTGAAACCTACTGCGCCTTTCGCATTCAAGGGGCGATGCTCGATATGATCCGCAAAAGTGATTTCTTTGGGCGTCTGACTCGTCGAAAGGCCCGACGCTACCACACCGCGCTGCAAAAATTAGAGGCCGTATTAGGCAGACCGCCGGCGGATGAAGAATTGGCCGCAGAGTTAAAGATGAATCTGAGCGAGTTTTATGACTATTTAAAGGAAGTCAATACGGTTCATCTCCTTTCCCTCAGTCGGGAATTTGCCGGTTCCGACGGACAGTCAGACTTTTCCGAATTAAGCGGCATCACCGACACAAAAAGTCCCGATCCGGTCCTGCAGGCACAGATACGCGACCTCCGCGAATACCTGAAAAACGGTTTTTCCCAGCAGGAAGGAGCGATTTTGACTATGTATTATCTGGAAGGATTGACGATGAAAGAAATCGGTATAGCCCTCGGTATCTCCGAATCACGAGTCTGCCAGATTCATTCTTCCGTTTACGCCCGCCTTTGCGACCGCCTGCACCGAAAATCCTGCTACGATAATCTGCTCCCAGGTTCCGGATTTCAAGAGTCGTAAGGGCTTCCAAAAAACACAGCGAACGAATTATTTCGTAAAAACAGACCCGGCCGGAGGTTATTTATTCTCTCAGCCAGTTTTCGACGAAGACCGCAAGGTCCGACACCTCCACAGTCCCGGAGATGCTCATGTCCGCCCAGCCGCAATATTGGTTCGATTGGATACAGCTGCTCTGCAGCCAGTGTCGGGCCAGATAGGCGAAATCAGCCATCGCAACACCGTCCGGACAGGCAAAATCGCCGAGGCCGGCAAAACTCCAGGACAGAAGGGGATACGACACACCGTTCACGCACATTCGCCAGTAATCATTCGTCCCGTTGGCTGTCTCGTCGAGAAAATCCCACCCTATACCGGTAAAAGAACTTCGCATCTTCATCTCTTCCGTGAGGAGGCCGATTCCGCCGGCGCTGGTTTCCTGGTTGCTTGTCTGCATATCCCAGACCGAATTCAGCACCAGCCCCTCGTTGGAATATCCGATCAGGCCGCCGACATAGTCAACGCCTTTTACATAACCGGCACTGTAGCATCTTCGAATGCCGTCGGTCATATAGCCGGTGATTGCCCCTACCAGGCCCCCGGCAGCGCTTCCATGCCCGTAAACCGAAGTCAGACTGTACGAATTTTCGATGGAGCCGTATTCATCTCCTACCAGTCCCCCTACGGTGTGTATGCCTTCCACAGTACCGGTCGTAAAACATCCGGAAACGATACCCCGATACTGGGTTCCGATTAAACCGCCGACGGAATCGCCCTCCGTATAGATAGACACTCCTTCCAGACCCAGATTGCGAATAACGGCCTCGGATGTATAACCAAACATCCCGACATTTGACACAATCTCTTTTGCAAAGTAGGACAGATAACTGATAATGTGTCCGCCCCCGTCAAAGGTTCCGGTAAAAGGCTTTTCGCTGCTGCCGATGCATTTGTACTGTATTCCTGTATAAGCCGACATATTGATATCGGCGGTCATTAAGAAATGCGAGCCGTAAAGGGATTCGTTATAAGCCAGATAGAGCAAGTGTTGAGCACGGGCAATTTTCCACGGATTTTCCGGGGTTCCGCTGCCCCCGGCAAACCGCGGCGGCTGCCAGGTCAATTCGGGATACTGCTGTCCCTCCACCCAAAGTACCCAGTCGGCTGCATCCCCGTCGACCCAGGAAAAATCCCATCCGCCTGATGTAAAGGTGCTTTCGGTTTTCATCTCGAGTGTGGTTTTGGGGGTTCCGCCTGCGCTGCTCGGCTGGTTGGAAGTTTCCGTATCCCAGAAACTGCTTGCTGCAGTACCCGTGTTGTACCCAATCAGACCGCCGACATTAATATTGCCGCTGACCAAACCGGAGGAATAGCAGGCCGCAGCGGAACCGGCATTCCATCCGATAAGCCCGCCGACATCATAGAGATTGCCCCCGAATCCCTGACGGGTGGCTGACCCTCGTGCATAGCAATTCGTTACTGTTCCGGAGTTGTATCCCATCAGACCGCCGACGTAATAACTGTGATAATAGGTCGAAGGAGGAACCCAAAGGACATGTCCGGCTGCTGCACCGGATGCATAGCAGCCGCTGACCGAACCGGAATTGGACCCGATGAATCCTCCGACATAAGAAGAACCGTCCGCGGTGCCGACTGCGTACGACATACTTACCGGACCTATGTTCTCTCCAATCAGGCCGCCGATATAGGACGAACCGTTCACGGGGCCGGCCGCAGACGAGCGGCTGATTGTTCCGGAAACATTATTGTATCCGCTCAGACCGCCGGCGCAATAGGAACCGCTGACGCCGGCGCTTGACGTGCAGCTGCTCAGTGTCCCGCCGGCATTGAACCCTGCCAGACCTCCGGTGTAATTGCCGTCGCTGTTGACCGTGCCTGTCGTATAGCAATTCATCAGGGAGCCGGAATTGACCCCCGCCAGTCCGCCCGCATACGTCCGTCCGCTGACGGAAACATTGGTAAGCCCCAGATTCGAGACCTGTGCCCCGTAATAGACCCACCCGAATAACCCGACAAAGTCCATCGTCGGAGCCGAGAGCGTTAGATTTTGCAGGACATGACCGTTGCCGCTGAAGGAACCTGTAAAACGGGTTCCCTGGAAACCGCTGGCGGCATTGTCTGTATCCGGGGCAATCGGTGCACTGCTGAAGGTCAGTGTCGATAAATCGACATTTGTTGTCAGAGAAAAATGCTTATTCCAATCCGCCGGATAGACGGTCATATTGTAGAAATCGGAAAGTCGGCTGATTCGATAGGGATCGGAGATGGTTCCTTTTCCGCCGGAATACTTCGGCTCCCATTGCAGATGGGGGTATCCGTCATAAAGCCGCACCCACACCGTCGCAAAATCCCATCCGGCATCGGTAAAGGTCGATTGCGTCTTCATTTGCGCCGTTGTAAGACCTGTGATGCCGGCAGGATCTGGGGTAATGTTGCCCAGCCCGTCATTGGTTCCGCTGGTTTGCGTATCCCAGAAACAGGCCGTAAAGACGCAGGGGCTCTCAAATTCCCAGCTGTACCCTGCCAGTCCGCCTTTCCAGCCGCCGTAGCCGGCACTGACGGCTCCGGTTGAATAGCAGTTGCTGACCGTGCCGTATTGAATGTATCCAATCAGACCTCCGATATACCCGCCGGTTCCGACGGCGGCTCCCTGGGCATAGCAGTTGCTGACGGCCCCCGTATCGCTGTATCCGAGCAAACCGCCGACGCTGCTGGCTCCATTGACATTCCCTGTTGCATAACATTGGCTGACCGTACTTTGATAAATGTTGCCTGCCAGACAGCCGACGTGGTCTCCTCCGCTCACCGCGGCTGCCGACGAGCAGGAATTGAGTGTGCCCTGCAAAACACTTCCTGCCAGCCCTCCGGTGTGATACCCGCCGGAAACAGTTCCTGATACCGAACAGTTTGCCGTCGTGCCGTACAACTGACAGCCGATCAGGCCGCCTACATTTTGACCGTTGGTTGAGGAGATAGCAACATTGACTAATTGGACATTCTGAATCACGGCGTTTTGCGTATATCCGAACAAACCGACATAGCTGACGTTTGTGCCTGTATAAGTCAGGTTGCTGATTACATAACCGTTGCCGTCAAATCCGCCGGTAAAACGGGTTGTGATATTGCCGATGATGTTATAGGAAGTGCCCGTGTAGCCGGACATGTTGATATTCGCAGTCAGCTTAAAAAAACTGGCCCAATAAGCGGTCGAAGTTCCGATTGTATTCAGCTCTTCGGCCGTTGAAACAAGATAAGGGTCCCCTTATGTTCCGGTGCCCCCGCTGAAGGCATACAGGTTAGACAGAGGTGCATACAGACTCCATGCAAACACCAAAAAACCAAGACGGTTCATGTCCCCTCTCCTTTCTCCCGTGAAAAATTATTGATGATAGTAAAGTGCGCCTCTGATTGGCTTTAGATGGGCTTGTCGTCAAGGTGTTGTTACAGCATACCGCTTTGTTTCGGATTGTCAAGAAAAAAGACAGGGGACCAGACTTTTTTTAAGGCTCGATGTCAGGGAACCGTTTTTTTGCAATGCAAAGCGGGTTTGTTCTGGAAGCGTCCGCTTACGGATTTCTCAGGATTTCCCTCAGCTGGCTCGGATGAACCCCCGCCAAATCTGCAATCTGCCGCATTGTCATGTCCGGCTGGACCGTCAGCCCGCGATTCCGGAAAATCTCAATCGCTTTGGCCGGCTCCAGCCCCTCCTGCCGGCAATATTCAGCCAGCGTCATCTGTCCGATTCCAGTGCGATTTTCCTGACCGCCGCCGCGAGCAGCCACATCTGCGCCTCCCGTCTGTCGGCTGGGCTCCGTCATCCTTCTGGGCAGTTCCAAAAACGCCGCAAACGGCTTCCAGCGATAATAGGTTCCTGCAAAAACCACGGCGCCGACTGCCAGCGCTGCCAGCCATTCCAACCGAAACCGGTAGGTTTTTATCCCGACAATTTTTAAATAGTATAAAATCGGGCGAATATTCAGGATTAGATGGATAAGCCCTACAATGGTAAAAATCAGGCAAAACCAGACATGCTGTTCCTCCCATTGACGACGGCTCAGCCCCCAAAAGGCCCATGCCCGCCCGGCGCCGCGTCCGGAAGGAGCAAGAAACAGCACTGCACCGCTGATGACCGCCATCGCAAAGCAGATTGCCGTCAAAAGCGACACAAACGCACGAAACTGAAAAAATCTGCGGGGCTTCTCCATAGAACACCCACTTTCTTTTGTGTTGTTAGCGATTGAGTTGGGCATCTTTAGCCAGCACTTTTTCCGTCTGGTTTTTTCGAAAGGCCGCCAGTTTTTCCGCCAGTTTTTTGTCCTTGAGTGCCAGAATCTGAACCGCAAAAATCGCGGCGTTCTTCGCCCCGGCCCGTCCGATGGCCATCGTCGCAACCGGCACTCCCGGCGGCATCTGCACCATACTCAGCAGGGCATCCAATCCCAGCAGTCCCTCTTTGGCCGCCAGCGGTACCCCCACAATCGGCAGGGGGGTTTGGCCTGCTAAAACCCCCGCCAGATGTGCCGCCATCCCTGCTGCCGCAATAATCACCTGAACGCCGTTTTCCGCTGCTTTCCGGGCAAAGTCACCTGCCGCATCCGGCGTCCGATGTGCCGACAAAATGCGGACGGTCGGTTCAACCCCAAATTCTTTCAGCTGGTCGATGCAGGACTGCATTATCTCCAAATCGCTGTCTGACCCCATTACAATCGCTACGGGAGATGTTTTCTTTGGGCCGGCCATATGCTCCTCATTTTGTGAAAAGAAACCGAATTGATTTTTCAAACCGAACAGATAGGATAATAAGGCGGAAATACAAAAAACACAAGCGGAGAATCCCAAAATGATTCGAAAACCCGCCGTTGCCGGACAATTCTATTCTGCCAGTCGCTCCGGCTGTCTGAGCGAAATAGAAGAATGTCTCCCCAAAACATCTTTTTCCGTCGAACTGCCCAAGCCCATCGTGGCCGGTATCGTTCCGCATGCCGGCTGGGTTTTCAGCGGCGATTTGGCCGCCATGGTCTTTCAGGCCGTCCAACAGGTCAACGGTTCCGTAGATACCTTTGTCCTGTTTGGTGCCTCCCATCGATTCGGCAGCGGGCTGCCCGCTGTCTATGACAAAGGTGCTTGGGAAACTCCTTTGGGACTGGCCCATATCGATGAAGACCTGGCTGCAAAAATCCTTGCTCTCGGCGGTTCCGCCAAACCCGCTGCACATTTGGGCGAGCACAGCATTGAAGTCCAGATTCCTTTTATCCAGTATCTGTTTCCGGATGCTCAAATCGTTCCGATTTTGATGCCTCTGTCCGGTTCTGAAGTCCGGTTCGGACAAGAGGTTGGACGCCTTTTGGATGCGATTCGGGACAAGAAGACCGTCTGCATTGCCTCTACGGACCTGACGCACTACGGCCCGCGGTACGGCTTTTGTCCGCAGGGTATCGATTCGGAGGCAATCGAATGGGCCCATCAGGTTAATGACAGACAGTTTATTGACTTGGCTGTTCAGATGAAGGCCGACCAAATCGTTCCGAACGCTTGTGAAAATCAGAACGCCTGCGGACCTGCGGCTGCCGCTGCGCTGGTTGCCGCTGCAAAAGCCAGAGGTGCTTCAAAGGGGGTGCTCCTGGCTCACACCAACAGCCGCGATGTGATGTTGCAAAGGTTCCGCCAGCACAGCGAAGATTCCGTCGGCTATGCCGCCATCGTTTTCTGACCAACCTTCGCCGTTTTTTCCCTGTTGTTTCTTACAGTTTCTTACCCCCGATTGTAAGTGCGGCAAAACGAACATTAATCACTGTTTACTGCTTACTGATGACTGATCACTGATAACTGATGCGCCGTCTGCCCTGTATTTTTGTTTTGTTTTTTGCTTCTGCGAAATATCCTTCTTCCAAAAATAAGAAAAACAAATACAATGTAGAAGATATAAAAAACCAAGCATTTTCAGGAGATAAGCAATGAAAACGTTCTGGACAATCTCATCTGTTCTGGCTGTTCTGTGGGCTGGCTGTATGGCCACACACACGATAAACTTTGAAAATCCGGATGCCAACTATGCCTGGCCGGTACACGACCCGCAGCGTCCGCTTCCGCCGGTCGTCAAACCCGGTGCCGAAAATCACCTGCCCCCCTCTGATGCTGTTATTCTCTTTGACGGTAAAGACTTATCGGCATGGAAGAGCGCCAAAAATCCCGACAAACCCGCCCCCTGGAAAGTGGAAAACGGCTATTTCGAAGTCGTTGCGGGCTCCGGCGACATCGTTACCAAAGACAGTTTCGGCTCCTGTCAGCTCCATATCGAATGGGCCAGCCCCGAGGTTGTCAAAGGCGAAAGCCAGGGCCGCGGCAACAGCGGTGTCTTTCTGATGGGGCTTTACGAAATCCAGGTCCTCGATTCCTATGACAACCTCACTTACGCCGACGGGATGGCCGCCGCCGTGTACAGCCAGAATCCACCGCTGGTCAATGCTTCCCGAGCCCCCGGACAGTGGCAGACCTACGATGTCGTCTTCCATGCCCCCAAATTCGAGGACGGCAAGCTCGTCCGCCCCGCGGATGTTACGGTTTTTCACAACGGTGTCCTCGTCCAGGACCGCTGGATTCTGACCGGCCCGACCGCCTGGAAGCAGCGTCCTCCGTATTCTCCCCACGCCGACAAACTCCCGCTGTCCCTTCAGGATCACGGCAACCCCGTCCGCTTCCGCAACATCTGGATTCGACCGCTTGAGAACTAACTTTGGCCGAATTGACATTGGAAGAAGGAGTTGATGAGTTATGAAGTGCAGCGAACTGAATCTGCAGCCGGCAATCATCAAAGGCCTTCAGAAAGTCGGATACGAAGAGCTTACGCCTATTCAGCAGCAGACGCTTGAGCCGATTCTGGCCGGGCGCGATCTGATTGCCAAGGCCGAGACCGGCTCCGGCAAGACCGCCGCCTGCGCCATTCCCATCCTCGAAAAAATCGACCCTCACCTGAAGGAAGTTCAAGCCCTCATTCTCGTGCCCACCCGGGAACTGGCCCTCCAGTACGTTGAGGAAATCAGCAAAATTGCCCAGTTTACCTCCATTCAGGCCTTCGCCGTTTACGGCGGCTTTTCGATGGACATCCAAAAAGGCAAGCTCGCCCACGGCGTCCACGTCCTTGTGGCCACCCCCGGACGGCTCATCGACCTGCTCTACAACAGCCCGCTGACGCTCTCTCATGTCCGCACCCTCGTGCTCGATGAAGCCGATGAAATGCTCGATATGGGTTTCCTGCCGGACGTGGAGTTTGTCTTTTCCTGTCTGGTTCACGAACACCAGACGCTCCTGTTCAGTGCCACAATGCCGCCGGAAATCAAAACACTGGCCCAGCGGTATTTAAAAAACCCGGTCATCATTGAACTGAATGTAGAAAAGGTCGCCCCCGAATCACTCACCCATACCTTCTATCAGGTCCGCCCGCATCATCGGCTTCAGGCCCTGCTGGACTATCTGAAAACCGAAAACCCCCGTCAGGCCATTCTTTTCTGCAACAGTCGCCGCAGCAGCGAACAGCTGTACAATCATCTCAAAAAAGAGCTGGATTCCGTCGAAATCATCCACGGCGGTCTTGAACAGGCACGCCGGACCAGTCTGTTTCGCCGATTCAAGCGGCTGGATATCCGGTATATGATTGCCACGGACATTGCCAGCCGCGGCCTGGATTTCAGCCATACCACCCACGTGATTAACTATGATTTTCCGACTCATCCGGAATCCTACACGCACCGAACCGGACGCACCGCTCGTATGGGACGACAGGGTGTGGCCCTGACGTTTTACACCCCGCAGGACCTTCGAAAACTGCGAACCCTGATTCGGGTCAACCGCATCCAGCCCGTCT
This sequence comes from Anaerohalosphaeraceae bacterium, assembly GCA_035378985.1. NCBI lineage: Bacteria > Pseudomonadati > Planctomycetota > Phycisphaerae > Sedimentisphaerales > Anaerohalosphaeraceae > Anaerohalosphaeraceae bacterium. Next base: position 319,071 of record DAOSUR010000001.1, on the reverse strand, counting down.
GGCTCGGCCCGGAACCGGACCTGAATATCAAACCGTCCAAATCCAAATCTTTTCATCAAACACACTCCGAGGCCCCAAAACGGCAGCCGAACCGCCGCCGGAGGCATTCCCGCCCCAAGGGAAACAGACACTCGGAGGAAAAGTGATTGCTCTCGAGCATCGGAATCGATAGGATTTGGAAACCATGAGTCAGTCATCCAGGAACAATGAATTTGGCCGTGTGTTTGCGGAAGCCGCCGCCGTTCACAAACAATTGCTGACGGCTTTCGAAAAGGAATGCGCCGGCCCGCTTGAAAAGGCCGGACAAATGCTGATTGACTGTCTGGAAGCGGGCGGCTGCATCTTTACCTGCGGCAACGGGGGCTCGGCTGCTGACGCCCAGCATGTCGCCGCCGAGATAGTAGGGCGTTTTCGGCGCAATCGGAAGGGCCTTTCCGCCGTCGCCCTGACCACCGATACCTCTATTCTCACTTCCGTCGGCAACGACTACGGGTTTGAAGAAGTCTTCAGCCGCCAGGTCGAAGCCCTTGTCGGAAAAGGTGATATCCTCTGGGCCTTTTCCACCAGCGGAAAGTCTCCCAATATCCTCAAGGCCGCTCAAACCGCCAAAGCCAAAGGTGCACTCGTTTTAAGCTTTATCGGACGCAAAAACTCCCCCCTCGAAGCCTTCTCCGATGTCTGCCTGTGCCTCGAGGGGCCCACCGCCGCCGTACAGGAAATCCACCAGTTGGCTTACCATATCCTCTGCGACTGGGTAGAGGCCCATTTCGCAGGGCAATCATAACCTTGGTTTACTCTTCCAAAACGAGCAGTTCGATGTTGCGAAACTCCACCGGATGACTTTCCGCCTGCAGACTGATATAGCCGCCCGCCACTCGGCGAGAAGTACCAGCCTCAATCAGTTTTCGGGCATCTGCATCGCCGTCATCCAGTTCCGGACGGCTGTATTCCAGAACAACCTGCCCGTTGATCAAATGTCGAATCAGCCGGTCGCCGTGCACCTCCACCTCCGCCTTTACCCACTGGTCCCCGTGGAAGGTCGGCGAAGAGGATAAGATGCAGTGCTCTGTCCGCCGGCGGTCCTGGATAACCACGTGCGTTCCTGGTGTGCACAGGTTGCCGGTTGTCCGCTCATTTTGCCCATCGCCACCCAGCAGCTGCACTTCCAGACAGACCGGAAAGTTCTGCTCCAGCCCCATCGTTTCCGGCTTTTGACAGTGAATCATAATCCCGCTGTTGCGGAAAGCCCAGGACGGCCCGCCCTTCGCCTGCTCCCCGACAAACCGGTATTCCAGGCGAAGCCGATAGTGCGAAAACGGTACGGCATAAAACAGATGCCCGAACCGTCCTTCAAACTGTTCATACTGGTCATACGATACCTTCAAAATGCCGTTTTCCACACGAAACGTGTTTTTGTAGTTCTCCCCCAGGGGACGGCCGGCAAATTTCGGCGTCCATCCTTCCAGATTCTGCCCATTGAACAGGGAAGTCCATTGTTCCTGCTTTTCCTTAAGGACAGGGGCGGTCTGATGGCGGGCGCAGCCGCACAGGCACAAAAGTACCGCAGCGGCAACGATTGTGATTCCTTTTCCTTTCATCTTATTCTCCTTTCTTTTTTTCGAGAACCGGCGCGACACAAAATATATAAACCAGCGGCTCCGAACCGGTATTGATAATATTGTGTTCCGTATGGGGCGGAATGTAGCAAACCCTGCCCTCGCCGACAGCGAAGTCCTTCCCTTTGATCCGGGCTGTTCCCCGGCCGGACAGAAAAATCAGTGCCTCCTCGCGGTCCTCGGTAGAATGGACCCCGCAGTCAGTCCCGGGCTCCAGCCAAACCCTTCCGGCCTTCATTCCGCAGGTATAAGCCGGGTCGATCACCCGCTGATAATCTTTTCGGTTATTCAGCTCTGCTACAAATGCCTGGACAGCCATCGATATGCTCCTGATGAATGTTCGGAAATCCGGCGGTTACTATAAGGGATTTTTTTAGGAATCGCAATCCAAATGCGATAAAAGGGGCATTTTTGGGTATATCGCTGTGCAACGCTTTTCCCGGTTAAGAATCCAAATCAGACGACAAGGAAAGTTCCCTCAGAAGGGTTTGAAGATAATGCGGGATTTGAGCATGCAGAAGGGGGGACAGAGACATTCGCTGGCGGATTTCCAGCGGTTCAATCCCGAAGAAGACGACCTCATTGGGGCATTCATCCAGTTGACGCGAAATGTCAAGAACTTTGAGGATATCAACTTCGTGAAGGGACAGGTGCGTCAGCTGCTTTATGGTTTGGACCTGGTCGGGGGTGAAGCGTCGGATGGTGCCGGGTTCGGTTCCCATCCGGGCACAGTCGATCAGGACGGCTTTTCGGCGGCCCGCCAGAACATGAAGCAGATTCAGCCCGCCGGTTCCGCCGTCATAAAACTGGATGCGGTCAGTGCCGGGGATTTTGCCTTCTCGCGCAAGGGCTTCCAGCCGCTCAATCAGGACGACCCCGATGCCCTCGTCGGCCATCAGCGGATTGCCCAGCCCGATAACGATGGTTTCTTTTGCCATTGTTTCACCGCGGATGAACACGGGTTTGATTTTATTTAACCACAGATTACACGGATTTCACAGATTATAGACGATAAAAAGGAAGATGCGCAATAAAAAAGCCCCGACGCGCGGGGCTCTTTTTTGCAGACTGTCCAAATGATTATTTGACGAAGGTAACATTGAGCATATGGGTTGAACAGGAGATGCAGGGGTCATAGGAGCGGACCAGCATTTCCATCCCGTGCCGCAGGCCGTCTTCGCCCAGATGCATATATTCAGGCACGAATTTTTCGAAATCCTTCTGGATGTTGGCGTGGTTCTGGTTGGTCGGAATGCAGATGTTGGCCGCAATGCATTCGCCTTTTTTGTTAAACTCGTAGGTGTGGAAGAGGATGCCGCGCGGGGCTTCGACGCAGCCGCTGCCGCGCCCGGCCCGCGGGGTGACTTTCACCTTTTCGTCTTTGAGCCCCCTGGTCAGGAGCTTGTCAATCAGTTCGATGCTCACCTCGACGACATGGGCGGCCTCGGCCAGCTGCGCGACGTTGTTCATAAACGGATTGCAGCAGCCCTTCCTGAGGCCGAACATATCGGCGACTTTCTTGCCCAGCGGACTGAGCAGATGGCCGTTGTTGTTGAAGCGTGCCAGGGCGCCGACGGCGTAGGAGTCGCGGTGCCAGCGGCACCATTTGGCCGTGGACTGCGGGCTGACATATTCGTTGGCGACGCTTTCCCAGTCGCGAATGTGAACGGGGCCGTAGCCGTCGCTGGAGACGATATCGCCGTGATAGAAAGTATAGGTCGGCGGATTGTCCTGCCGGAGCGAGATGTATTCCGTGGGCCGTTCGAAGGCGGGCATCCGGTCGGCGACGCTGTGGACGACTTCGCAGATGGCCACCAAATCCGGCACGGCCTCTTTGAGGGTTTTCTGGAGGTCTTTGAGCTCCTGAGCAGTCGGGATTTTGGTCATTCCCCCCGGTGTGAGTGTGACCGGGTGGGTGGTCCGTCCGGTCAGCAGGTCGGACCACTGATTGGCGATGCGGTGGGCCTTGATGATTTTTTTGACGGCATCGGGGGCTTTGGCAACCAGCGGGACGACGGATTTTTCGCCGAAAAGGTCGGGGGCCACCAGATAGCCGACGTGAAGCGTGTGGCTCTGGAGCTGTTCGGAGTAGTGCATCAGGATGCGGAGCATGTCGGTCTGTTCGGAAACCTGCAGCCCGAGGGCATCTTCGACCGCCTTGGTGGAGGCCAGGGAGTGGGTGATGGAGCAGATGCCGCAGATTCGGCTGACGATGGTCTGAATATCGTCCCATCGGCGTCCGCGGACCATCGCTTCAAAGAAGCGCGGGGCCTCCGGAACCTGCCACTGGCACTTTTCGATGGTGCCGTTTCGGATGTTAACGACGATATTGCCGTGGCCTTCAAGACGCGTGACGTGATGAACGTTAATCTGGATATTGGCGCTCATAGTGTATGTCCTTGTTTGCTTCCGAAGAGAATCATTTTTTGTTTGAGGTCTTCGACGGTCAGACCGTATTTGTCCATAACTTCTTTGGCGGCTTCGACGTTGGGATGGTCCACATACCCGCGGCAGCCGAAACAGCGGAAATTGCTGGACGGACAGCGGGCGCCGCAGCCGGCTCGAATAATCGGTCCCAGACAGATTTCGTTGTATTCATAGCGGCAGACGTTTTCTTTGGCCTTGCATTCGACGCAGACGGGATAGTCCGGAATGGGGGGGCGTTTGCCCAGCAGCAGGGCGCGAATGACGGTGCCGAACTCTTTGCGGTCAATAGGGCAGCCGTGAATATAAGCATCGACGGGCACCACCTCATCGACGGCTTTGGTCATCTCCGTATTCAGGTGGGGCATCTTGGCGTCTTTGCCGTACACGCACTCTTTGACATCGTTGAGGTCAAAGTTGTTTTTCATTTTGTTGACGCCGCCGATAGTGGCACAGGCGCCGAGAGCAATGAGAATCTTGCAGCGGCTGCGGATGACCTCCAGTCGGAGTTCATCTTCATGCCGGGTGATGGAGCCCTCCACAATGGCGATGTCGTAGTCGTGGCTCTGCTCGCTCATGGCTTCCCGCCATTCCACGACGTCAACGACGTGAATCAAATCCAGAATTTCTTCTTCGAGGTTGACAATCTGCAATTGGCAGCCTTCGCAGCAGGCGAAATCGAAAATAGCTACGCGCGGTTTGCTCATTAGATGGCCTCCGGTACGAGGGCCAGGTCGCTGTAGCGGAACACCGGCCCATCCTGACAGACATATTTATCGTTTATTTGACAATGGCCGCACTTGCCGACACCGCATTTCATCCGGCGTTCGAGGTTGACGTAGATGTTTTCTTCGGGGACTTGTGCTTCGGCCAGGGAAATCAAGACGAATTTGTACATAATCGGCGGTCCGCAAATCAGAACCAGACTGCCGGGCAGTTCGTTTTCAATCTTGGGGATCAGGGTGGTGACGACGCCGACGTTGCCGTCCCAGCAGTCGTGGGCTTCGTCGATGGTTTCCAGCACGGTCATGTCTTTGCGTTCCTGCCAAAGAGCGATTTCCTCGCGGAACAGCCGCATGGAATAGCACTTGGTGCCGATCAGGACGATGATTTTCCCGTAGTCGCTTCGGTGATCGAGGGCGTAGCGGATGAACGAGCGCTGGGGAACCAGTCCGATGCCGCCGCAGATAAAGACCAGGTCTTTGCCTTTGGCTTCTTCGATGGGATAAGTTGTTCCGTAGGGGCCCCGGATGCCCAGTTTATCGCCGACCTGAAGTTTGTGGATGGCTTTGGTGAGACTGCCGACGTTTCGGACGACCAGTTCAAGGCCTCGTTGAGTCGGGGAAGAGGAAATGGAAATAGGGGCTTCTCCGATGCCGGCCAGTGAGACCTCGACGAATTGGCCGGGTTTGTACGAAAGGTCCTGTCCGGAATCCATTTCCAGATGCAGGAACAGCTCGGTTCCGTTGAGCATCCGGCGTTTGGTGATGGTAGCCATCTGGGGCAGATAGATGTCCGGATGGCCGCTGCAGCATTCACACATATCTGATTCTCCTTAACGATTTACCGTTCGGCCCTGTCAGCCGAGTTTTGTATCCTGAAGAAGACGATTGTACACTTCGACGGGGTTGGCGATCTTGGCCGTGCAGGCGGAAATGCATCGCCCGCAGCCGACGCAGGCGATTTGCCCGCCGATTTTTTCGGGCACGTATTTGCCTTTTCGATACAGCCGGTGGCGGTAGCGGGCGGCTCGATCTTTGCGGAAGTTGTGATTGCCTGCGACGGTGGCGAAGTTTTCCAGCAGGCAGCCGTCCCAGGCACGGAATCGGTATCCGGTTTTCAGGTCCCAGTTGACGCGGTCCTGCACATCGAAGCAGTAGCAGGTGGGACAGACTTGATTGCAGGAGCCGCAGGAATAGCACAGCCGTGCTTTTTCCTCCCAGACGGGATGATTGTAGCTTTGTTCAAGGACTTTGGGCAGCAGAGAGGGTTTGCACAGCAGAATATGTTTGTTCAGTACAGCGTTATTGTGTTCCCAGACGGCCTTGCGGGCCAGCAAATCGGCCTCGGAGGCGGGGGCGGATGAACCGGCCAGCCGAATGAGCTCCTGTCCTTTGGCGGTGGCGGCATCGGCCAGAATTGAACCGTCTTTAAGGACGGTCAGAAGGATATCGTAGCCGCTGCGGACGGTGGCGGTTCCCATCGAAGAGGCAAAGACGTTGGCGCTGGGGGTGACGACATCGAGGGCGATAATGGTAATCTGGCAGCGGCGGTCCATATAATGTTTGTCATATTGACCCTGACGGAACAACTCATCCATCTGGAGGATGGCGATCAGGTCATAGGGGTGTACACCGAGGAGAATCATCGGCTGAGCGTCCTGCACGGAGCGGCAGGGACCGCAGACTTCAAATTCGAGGAGCGTTTCCACCTGCGGCAGGACGTATTTTTTCGGGGGGAGAATGGTCACGTCGTAATCGAGCCGCAGGTCGGAAGCAGAGGCGAGAGGTCCGAAGGCGAAACGGCCGTTTTTTGCCTGCGGTGCCATGACAGACTGACCGGTTTTGAGCATTGCCGATACGAAGTCATCGAACTGCTTTGGGGTAAATTTAAGTACGCTCATGGTTTTTCGTTCCTGTTGTTCTGCATGTTTTTGTTTACAGATAATAAGGCAATATACTCAGCTGGGAAGCCAGATCGATGTCGATTTTTTTGACGGAGGGCGGGACTTTCAGGCGTCCGGGCGAAAAATTCAGCAGTCCGCGAACACCGGCCTTAACGAGTTTTTCTGTAACGGACTGAGCGGCATCGGCCGGCACGGCCAGGATGGCCAGATGGATGTTTCGTTTTTTCAGTCCGGCCAGACGGGCGGCGCTTTCAATGGTCAGATGACCGATTTTCTTTCCGATTTTTCTGGGATCATTGTCAAAAACGGCGGCGATTTCGAGATTGAAGGAGGAAAAGCCCGGATAGGCCACCAGCGCGGTCCCGAGCCGTCCGGCGCCCACGAGGGCTGTCTTCTGGGTTTTGTCCAGTTTGAGAATGTGCCGAATGCGCTGGGCGGTGGTCTGGACGGGATAGCCCACACCGGGTCTTCCGAAGTTTCCGAAGTAAGACAGGTCTTTGCGAATCTGATGGGGATTCAGTCCGAGCCGCACGGCCAATTGCCGGCTGCAGACGGTGAGCTCTTTTTCTCCCTCCAGCAGCGAAAAAGCCCGCAGATACATGGGCAGCCGCTGAATGGTTTCGTCTGGAATCCTGCGGTACTTCATTTTCCCTACAGCATTTTATTTGTGCTCACATTCACAAACAGCTGCCGTAATATAGCGTAAAAAGAACGATTCGTCAATCACTTTGTATCAATAAATCCAAAGTTTTTCACAATAAGTGCGGGAAATAATCTGTCGTGCATCACATAAAACCCTGTTTTAAGCAGGAGAAATCCGGAAATAGGAAATGCAAATGGGAACGCCTTGACGGTCTTTTCAAAGGAGGATAGGATGGGCTCGCCGTTTTTTGGAAAGGAACTTGAATGCCTATCTTTGAATATAAGTGTTTGGATTGCGGGAAGATTACGGAGGTCCTGGTTCGTTCTTCGGAGGTCAAAAAACCGATATGTGAACATTGCGGGTCGAAAAAGACCCAAAAGCAGTTTTCTGCTTTTTCAGCTCAAGTAAAGGAATCGACCCCTTCTGTTCAATCGGGTTGTTCCTCCTGCCCAAACCACTCCTGTCCGCACGCGGGCGGTTTTGCCTGAATTAAAAGGCGCCTTTAAGCCAGTTTTCGCACAGTTCAATTAATTGATTCAAATCACCGGTCCACTGGCTGGAAAGCAGGGCGATGTCATCCATATTGACTTTGAAGTCTTCATTCCAGTCGCCGGCCAGGAGGTCGTCGGGGCCCATCAGCCAGAATACCGTCAGGAGTTGAACATCTTCCAAGTCGATTTTGCCGGATTTGTTGATATCTGCAAAATCACAATAGTTATTCAGGTCTGTGCAGCCCTCCATTTCCCAGCGTGCGGAAAGATAGACAAAGTCTTGAATGTTCACCCAGCCGTCCTGATTGAGATCGCCGGGATTGGGAGGGGGCGGCAGGGTACCCGGCCAGACCTCTGAAGTGCCCGCCGGCGGAGTGATGAAGGTCCAGCCGCCGCCGGTGAATATGGAGCGGGGGATGCCGCTGTTGTTGGCAATCCGGACAGCAAGGGCTTTGCCTGCAGGAAGAGTGAAAGACTGCGGAGAGGTCTTAAACTGGAAAAGATTTTTTGTTCCGCTTAGAACCGCAGATGTCCCGCCGCTGATGAAAAGTCCGTCGGCCGGGTCGGCATAACCAATTTCGATTGTAAATGCGCTGCCGTTTACCGGCGTACTGAAAAGGATTTGACCGCTCCAGCCGTCCTGTGCGGAAAGGACATTGAAGCTGATGGGGCCCAGGGCTGACGTCTCGGACAGCCATAAGAGCGAGCTTCCTATCGGTATTGTTTGCCATTGACCGGGGCTGTTGGGTTCCGTTGACATTGCTGCTCCTCCTTTCAAATACCAGGTCTGAAGGAGGTAATTTGTCGGCAGTTCGGTCAGGGGGAAGTAATCTTGTGAAAAAGTTCCATACAGTGAGTACGGCGTTTCTCCGATCCCATTGTTATTCAGGTCTGTGCCGGAATAGGAGCTGTAGTAGTTGCCCATTTTGCTGGAGAAGATGGCATCTGCGTAGCGATAGGTAAACGGGATTGGACTGTTCCAATAGTCCCCTTCAGAAACACGGTAATAAACAAAGGAAGTCGTGTTCGCCTGGAAAAGATTATTGGAGAGGAGATTGTGCTGGGATTCAAAGCAGTAAAAGCCGTAATAGTTCTGTCGGACCGTATTGCTGAGCAGCTGATTGCTGTTGCTTTGGAGTTGAATGCCGTAGTTTGTGCTGTTCTCAAAAAGATTTTCCGTGATGCTGTTATAAAGAGCTCCTCCGCTGAGCAGCGCAAGACCGGTGTAATTCCCGAAACAAGAGTTCTGAGTGACTACGTTGTACAAGGAGGCGTTCAAACTGATTGCCGCGGAGTTTTGATGAGCCGTACAGAGGTTCTGCTGAATGGTGTTCTGGTTGGAATTGTTTAATTCGATTGCGGCACCGCCGTTGGCCTGTAGGGTATTGCCGAGCAAAAGATTTCCGCTGCCGGCCGAAATGGATATCCCGGCTCCAATATTGAAAGAAAAAGTATTATTCTGGATAATGTTGTTGGAGGCATTGTTCAGGTAGATTCCTCTGCCGTTTCGATTTTGACTGTCCCAGCCGCATCGGTTGTTTTCAATTGTGCAGTTGCTGGCATTGATTAAGGCGACAGCAGCGGCAGTTGAGTTGGTTTTGCAAATGCTGAAACCTCGAAGGGTAACATAGCTGCCCATAATCGAAACAGCATGAGCAGTTCCTGAATTGGCTTGAATCGTGGTCTGAAGAGGCCCGCTTTCCGATTCGATTGTAAGAATTGTCGAAGGTGTCGGAGAAATGAGTAGATTTTCGTTATAAACGCCGGTGCCATGTCCGGTTCCAGCGGATCCGACGAGGATGGTCACGGCCCCTATTTCGGCAGAAGCGGCATTCACGGCGGTCTGAATGGTTCGAAAGGCAGTTTCCCACGTTAACCCGTCCGTGTTATTCCCATTGTCGGCGACGTATAAGATTTTTCCAGATAAAGAGTTGCTGAAAAAAAATAGTGAGAGAATCAGAAGAAAAATACTCCTTTTTTTCATCACCCTGCTCCAAAAATATTCCAAGCCAATTTTGCTCTATCCTAAGACAGCAACTACCTATTCTTAATGAATTGCTTCCAACTATCTTAATGAATTGCTTCCAATAAAGCAAGAAGTTCTTAGAACTGAATTAATAAGATATAAAAGAGCCATATATGCCTTATTGTGGAAATTTTCGAATGAAGCACATCTTTTTTGTTGACGAAATAAAGGGAGTAGGTTCGCCAATCTGATTCATTAACAGTTCAGGATAGAGAGTAAAAATGGGGAAACTACAGAAAAAAGTTTTTATAAGAGCGGGGCTTTCCATTGTCTTATTAGAGATCGTTTTTTCTGGATGTGCCAAGAAGGGGAAAGCGGCTTCCGATGAGAAGGAAGTCCAAACGGCACTTCTCCAGAAACAGATTCAAACTCTTCGGTCTGAGCTGGAGTCCGTTCAAAAAGAATTGGAGGCCGAAAGGCAGACCTCTCTCGAACTGGCGGAAATGCTGCGACATTATCGAGAAGGCGGGGGGCAGGGTAATACTTCTTCGGCTGAACCTTCCGCGGCGGCATCGGTCCAGACTTCCGGCGGGGCAGAGGTGCTTTTGTCGAAAACAAAGGAGTTAACCGAGGAGATACAACGGCTGAAAGAGGAAAACAGCCGACTTGCCGGCCAAGTGCGGACTTTGAAAGCTTTGCGTCCGCCCGTGCCGGCTGTCGAGGAGCAAAAACCAACCTCCGCTCCTGTAGAGGTTTATGCGGTTGGAGAATCGGGGAACCAGACAATCAAAGATGCCTATGCACTTTTTCAGAAGGAAACAGCATCTTCGGAACGGCTGGCGGCTCTCGAGTCGATGCAGGAACTGGCATTGGAGCAGGAGCCGGAACTGATTGGGCTGCTTGAGAAAGCATTGGAGGACCCAGACCCTGAGGTTGTTCGCACGGCAGCTCAGATGCTGGAGCCCTATCGAAATCCTGCCGTGCTGCCGCTGATAGAAAAGGCCCTGCGCTCGAGAGATGAAGAGGTGCGTTTGAGCGTCCTCGGACCTTTGGAGGAGATTGAAGACCCGAGATGTGCAGAACTGGCGGTAATGGCCCTGAGCGACCCGTCGGATACCGTGCGGGGATGTGCTTTGGATGTCATTCGCGGACAGTCCCCAGATATCCAGATTCTTTCGCTCAGTCGGGCGATAGGGTTGGCGTCGGATGAGGTAAAATCGGAGGTCCTTTCGCTGCTGGAGCTGCGGGGAGATAAAGCGGCGGTGGAGGTGATGTTCAACGGTCTGAAAGACCCCAATCCGGAGTTTCGTGAGGAGGTTAAGTCGGTTCTTCGCCTGCTGCTGAATCAGGAGTTCAGCAGCTACAATCAGGCGATGCGCTGGTGGAAGGCCAACCACAGTCGGTATGATGACAATCTGCTGGAGCAATGAGGAAAATCGGCCTTCAGCGCATAAAAAAAGCGTGCCGAACAGCACGCCCGGGAGGTTTGAAGAGGAGAATTTCATCAGTCTGCGGACACAGCGAATTCCTTTTTGCGACTGTTGAGCTGGGCTTTGAGGCGAGCGATAATGGAGGAATGCATCTGTGAGACGCGGGATTCAGAGAGGTCGAGCGTGGCACCGATTTCCTTCATCGTCATTTCTTCATAATAATAGAGGATAATAATCAGTTTTTCCGCCCGCGTAAGTCCTTTGGTTAAAAGATTTTTGAGGTCGCGTTTCTGGGCTTCGATGACGGGATTTTTGCTTCGCTGGTCTTCAATGATGTCAATCTCCCGGATGTCCTTATCGCCGTCTGATTCGCTGAATTTGGTGTTAAGGGAAACCAGGCCGACGACGTTGGCGTCCCGCTGAAGCCGGTGAAATTCGTGTTTTTCCAGTTCCATTTCCTCGGCCAGCTCCTCTTCGGTCGGCAGCCGTCCCAAATGGGCCTCGAGCGTCTGCATGGCTCTGTCGAGCTGATGAGCACGAGCTCGGACCAGCCGAGGGACCCAGTCCATACTGCGAAGTTCATCCAAAATGCTTCCGCGAATTCGCGGTGTGCAGTAGGTTTCAAACTTGACGCCTCGTTTGGGGTCAAAGGCGTCGATGGCGTCCTTCAGTCCGAAAATACCGGCACTAATCAGGTCGTCGATATCTACTTTGTCGGGGAGTTTTGCCCAGATTCGTTCTGCAGTGTATTTGGCTAAAGGCAGATAATGCTCAAGGAGCTGATTGCGGGCTTCATTGGAGCGCGTTCGGAAGAACTCTTCCCAAACCTGCTCCACATTTTGGATACGGGCGGTTTTCATGCCTAAACCTCCATGTCTGACACATTCATTTCCGCACTTTGCATGGCCGCGTCCGATAACCTTGCTGGTAAATCCCTTATTTTTTTTTCTGCTCTGCGCGCAGGTTTTTTGACAGAGCGTTTAGTTATCGGCAAAAAGGCCCTGCATCTTTAGAAAAACCAGTTCACTACTTTTCGAAAGAACCCTTCGCCGGAAGTCTGCATGGGACTTGTATTGGTCAGCCGATGGCTGAGCGTTCGGATCCCTCTTGAAAAAGGGGATTTGGGGAACGCCAAAACGACCGGTTTCTGCATGCAGACGGCGGCCTGAAGACATTCATCGCGGCAGAGAATTCCTGCTTCATAGATGGGGGTGGCCAGAAATCGGGCGGCCACCTGGGCAATCTGCCGAGATATTTTTTTGCCTTCTTCAATGGAAGAGGCCATATTGACCAGAAGACTGATTCGCCCGGGATATTTTTTGCCGGCAAGGATTTTAATGACGGCATAAGCATCGGTAATTGCCGTAGGTTCAGGGGTTGTTACTACAAGGGTGTGGTCGGCAGCCATACAAAACCCGATAACATTTTGACCGATGCCGGCGCCGGTATCGATGACAATCATATCCGTTCTGTTTTGGAGTCGGTTGAATTGGCTGATAAGGCGATGATGCTGAAAAGGGGATAAATTGGCCATATTTTCCAGGCCGGAACCGCCGCAGATGACCTCAATCCCGGCCGGCCCGATCTGGGTAATCTGGTCAAGAGTTTTGCGGCCGTCAATCACATGCGACAAGTTGTAGCGACTGTTGAGGTTCATTATGACGTCCAAATTTCCCAAACCAAGGTCAGCATCAATCAGAACAATGCGCTGACCGGCGGCGGCCAGGCAAATAGCCAAATTCACTGAAATATTGGTTTTTCCCACTCTGCCTTTGCCGCTGGCTACAGCCATCACAGCGGCTCGGCTGTTCTCCTCGTTCCTAATCTGTGTCATTCTGCCCTGCCTTCGATGTTGTCCTGAATCGTGGTGTGCAGCGGGGCACGGTTTAAAGACAAACCGGGCCGCTCCGCTCCCATCGTGTTTTTCCCGGGACACCGGCCGGTGTCCCTTCAGCGTTTCTTCAAACGAGCCGGCGGCTCGCGGGGCGGTCTTATCTGGCGGCGGCCGTTTTGCTCTTGATATGCGAGAGCAATTCAGCCGCAATTCGATTATTCAAAAGGTTTTCGGACAATTTTTGCATCTGCATCTGAAGATAAAGCGGCGGATTGTTTCTCAGCAGGAGATGGGCTTCGGAGTCCGTCAGGGGCTCCACCTTCAGATTTCCGTTTGTTTCAAATCGTATATGAGAACTGTCGCAGAAGAGCAGACGATTTCGGCAAAGGTGTTCGCAAAGTGCCCGGGTCATACAGTGAGCGAACTCTGCTGTCGGCAGGTCTTGAGGAACAAATCCGGGATTGCCTCGGTCAAAGATATTGCGGAAGAGAATTTCTTTTCGCTGTTCCGTAAACTCGAGGATTTGCGTCAGCAGCTCGGTGAGGTGCTCGGTTTTTGCGGTTGTGATGTCCATATCCTTCCTTTTCCTAAGGGCTTGCAGCTGCCCTGTCAGTTTTTCACCTCCGGCGCCGATTCTTCGCTGAGCAGTTTTCGGATTTCTGTGAGGGTTTTTGTTTTTCGAAGTTCCGCAATTTTTTGAAGGCGTTCAAAAACCGATTCATCATAGAGTCGGTGGCCGCCCTCGGTCCAGCCGGACTCTCGGATGAGTCCCATAATGGTGTAGTTATGAATGGTTTGTCTTGTGAAGGGGGTGTATCGGACGATTTCACCGATCCTGAAAAGTTTAGCCGGCACGTCAAAAGTTCGCCGCTGCTGTTTGTTCATATCCAGCTGTTTATCGAGTTGTCTTCGGGTTCCGGTTAGTAATTTTGGCTTTTTAGAGAATCTTCATTTTTTCGAAAACACCCTATTTGCTCCAGTCAGAGCTTTTCGCTGAGCGTCCGGGTGTTCGAAATATATTTTACGTTTTACAAAATGTAAAATACATTTTTTAAATGTCGAGAAAAAAATTGAAATTTTTAAAAAATTTTTGCAGAAAAATGGCAAGTTGAAGGAAGACAGGGATTTACGCAAAAGGTAAGGTTGAAAATTTTTCCGTTCGTATTTCCGGGGGAGGGGTTATAGAGAAATTGGGAAAGTTTGAAAAGAGCCAAGAGAAGAGAGCTGTTTTGTATGGGCAGGTCCGATAATAACGCGGTTGTTTTGTTTTTCCAGATTCAGGAAAGACATCTTTTTCAAGGATTTTTAGAGACTTAAAGGGTTAACTTTCCGCTCCGGAGTACCGATATAGAAACGACATCTTTGGAATGGAGTAAGCTTTTTCGGAGAAGGCAAGAAAAAGGATTATGTCAAAAGAAAAAGAACAAAACAGACTCTCAGAACGTTTGTGTTCGGCCGGTGAATGTCGTTTGGTCACGATTACCCCCTTGGCGAAACAGATTAATTGTCTGGATGTCAAACGAATTGCGGATTTGTGTGTTACGGAAATTCCGCAGTTAATCGGAGCCAAATTGGCTTCTTTGTATATTCTGGATGAAACCAGTGATATTCTTCATTTGGAAAAAAATAATCATCCGTTTCTAATTAACAATATCGTATCGCTGAATCAGAATCCGCCTTCACCGATGGTGGCGGCAATTCGAAGCAAAGAGTTGTTGGTGGTGGAGGGGGATGAATCGCTTCGCAGTCCTCAAATTAACCGAACACTTCGGCAGTTTTCGGGGAACTATAAAACGCGCAGCTGTATTATTGCTCCGCTGGTCTGCCACGGCCGGGTTGTCGGGGTTTTGAATTTCAGTGAAAAAATCGGGGGCGGCAGTTTTACCTCGGATGATATCGCCATTGTGGAGCTGTTTCGTCATCTGATAGGCGCTTCCATAGGCAATATTCATTTGTTTGAAAAAACACAGCGGCAGGCCAAGACAGATGGTCTGACGGGTATGCTCAATCACCGCACATTTTATGAGCAGCTTGAAATTGAACTTCGCCGCGCCCAGCGCTATACCACAAATCTGTCTATCATTATGGCGGATGTGGATAATCTGAAGCCGATTAATGACAATTACGGACACAAGGCAGGGGATATGGCGATTAAGCAGATTGCCCGCCGGATCAGTGCCTGCATTCGTCAGATTGATATTGCGGCCCGGTATGGAGGAGATGAGTTTGCCGTGATTTTGCCGAATACCTCTCTGGAAGATGCCGTGGTTGTCGCAGAGCGAATGGTAGAAATGGTGAAAAGTACGCCGATGGTGTGGGAGGGGCATCGGATAGAACTTTCTATCAGCGTAGGAGTTGGGCAATACTCACCGGACAGCTGTATCAGCGATGTGACAAAGGCCACAGACCAGGCCCTGTATGCAGCCAAACAGGCAGGGAAGGGACGCGTTAAGGTTTTTGCTTCCGCTGCGACAACCTAAATATCCCATCTTCTCCATCTTTTCTTTTTTGATTCTTCATCGTTTCAGCTCCGGAAAGAGAATAGACTTTTTCTCAATCTCTGGTATAATCAGAAGATATGAGAAAGGGACAAGCGGAATCTCTCTTTTCCGGTGCAGAGAAAGATGCCCTCAGTGCGAATGCACCGCTTGCGGTTCGAATGCGGCCGAGAACCCTGGATGAGTTTGTGGGGCAAGAGCATTTTGTGGGGCCGGGCAAGCTTCTTCGCCGGATGCTGGAGGGGGGAACGATAACGAGTTTGATTTTTTATGGTCCGCCGGGCTGCGGCAAGACGACGCTGGCCCAGATTGTTGCCGGACAGATTGAGGCGGCATTCCATTATCTCAGCGCTCCGGCCGCATCGGTAAAGGATATCCGGGAGATTATTGAAAAAGCCAAAGATCGGCTGATTGAAAAGCGTCAAAAAACCCTCCTGTTTATTGATGAAATTCACCGATTTAACCGGGCTCAGCAGGATGTGCTGCTGGATGATGCTGAAAATGGGGTTTTAACGCTGATAGGGGCTACTACCGAAAATCCGTTTTTTTCTGTAAACTCTCCCTTAATCAGCCGCAGTACAATTTTTACCTTTGAGCCGCTGAAAAAGGAAGACATTTTCACTATCTTAACGCGAGCCCTGAAAGACCCGCAAAGAGGATACGGGAATTTGCCGCTGGATGTAGAGCCGGAGGCGATGGAGTTTTTGGCTGTGATGAGCGATGGAGATGCCCGCAAGGCCCTGACGGCCCTGGAGGTGGCGGTTTTATCTCAGCAGAAAAAAAGCGGTAAAGAACGGATTTGCATTGACTTGGAAACGGCTCGGGAGTCGATTCAGCGCAAGTCAATTGTTTATGACGGAACGGGAGATACCCACTATGATTTGGCCAGCGCTCTGCAGAAGTCGATGCGGGGTTCGGACCCGGATGCGACGGTGTACTGGCTGGCTCGGATGATAGCGGGCGGAGAGGACCCGCGGTTTATTGCCCGTCGGATTGCGGTTTGTGCGGCGGAAGATGTGGGGAATGCGGACCCGCTGGCCACGGTTCTGGCGGCGTCGGCACTGCAGATAGCGGAGTTTGTCGGGATGCCGGAGGCCCAGCTGGCTTTGGCTCAGGCGGCGATTTATATTGCCTGTGCCCCGAAATCGAATGCCTGTGCGAAGGCGATTTGGTCGGCGGTATCCGATGTCCAGTCTGGCCGGACGATCCCTGTTCCTCCTCATCTTCGGGATTCGCACTATGAGGGGGCCAAGAAGCTCGGCTTCGGCATCGGGTACCGCTATCCTCATGAAAGTCCGCTGGGTTATATCAAACAGGATTATCTGGGACAGCCGCTGGAAAAACCGTATTATGTTCCCAAGGACATCGGGCGGGAGAAAACCATAAAGGAGTATCTGGAAAAACTGAAAAAACAGGTTGCCCATTTCGAAAGAGAAGGTAAAAAGAGGAGGACTGAAAAGAACGGGCAGGCGCAAGATGAATAAAACGGAGCTTCGGGCACTGATTCGTTCGCGGCTGGCAGCCCTTCCGGCGGAGGAACGGTTGGAGAAAAGCCGTCAAATCTGCCGATGGGTAATGGAGTCGGATGTTTTTCGGCAGGCGACGGTTGTGATGGCTTTTTTGTCAATGCCGTATGAAGTAGATACAACGCCGCTTATTCTTCAGTCGTGGCGGCAGGGAAAAACAATTGCCGTCCCGAAAATCTCCTGGGAGCAGCGGCATATGATTCCGGTGGAGATTCAGTCTTTGGAAAGCGGATTGGAGACGGGGAAAAAAGGTCTTCGCAATCCGACCGGCGGCGTGCCGGTTCCGCTTGAAGAGATTGACCTGGTATTAACACCGGGTTTAGCCTTTGATGTTCAGGGGAATCGGCTGGGCCGGGGCGGGGCGTATTATGACCGTTTTTTTAAGAATCCGGGGCTGTCAGCAGCTCGCTGGGCTCTGGCTTTTTCGTTTCAGGTAGTCGAAGAAGTTCCCGTCGGCCCTGAGGATGAGCCGGTGGATGCTGTTGTAACGGAAACAGGAATTCTTCTGTGCAGAAAACGAACCCAATCGGGAGGGCAGTAATTTGGCCAAAGGAAAATATCGACCCTATGGTTCAGGCGGAGATGCCGCTCGTCGGAATCGTCTGATTGCCATTGCGCTGATGGTTGTGATTGCCGGAATGGTGGTTTTGATTCAAATGCGGAAGAAGAAAGCAGCGGTCGTCCCGACGGCGGAGGAGATTCCGAAGGTTTCTTTGTCGGAAATAAAGCCGGTTCCTGCGGAAGCGGCTGATGAGCCGGCCCTGGAGATGCCCGGACCGTCAAGCTCAGCTCCGGCTGCTGCTCCGGCGCCGGGACCTGCAGTGTCTGAGTCTTCTCCGCAGGCGAAGTCTCCGGAGCCGGTTTCGGCGGCGGGAACGACAGGAACAGCGGAACAGGCTGCGGCGGAAGCGCAGGTTGCTGCCAGTCCTGAAGTTCGGACTCTGATTGAAAAGGCCGTGGAGGCCAGAAAGGCCGGGAACATTATTGCGGCAAGGGATTCTCTTAACGAAGCCCTGAAGATGCCGATGAGCGAGGTGCTTCGGGATGAAATCAAGCGGCAGCTGGCCTTGTTGTCCGCACGGTGGCTGTTCAGTCGAGAGGTGCTGGATGGGGATACGCTGACGGAGTGGTATCAGGTTCAGACGGGCGATTTGCTGGTCAAGATCGCCAATACGTATAAGGTTCCGTATGAAATTCTGATGGAGATTAACGGGATTCGAAAGGCGGAAGGGCTTCAGGCGGGACAGAAGATTAAAGTGATTCGAGGTCCGTTTCATGCGGTAATCAGCCGCAAGCGGTTTACGATGGATTTGTACCTTCAGAATCAATATGTCAAAACCTACAAAGTTGGGCTTGGGATGCCGGGGCGGGAGACCCCCACAGGGCTTTGGCGAGTCAAGCCGAACGATAAACTGATTCAGCCGCCGTGGACAGACCCGGATACCGGCCGGCGATATGTGGCTACCGACCCGGATTATCCGCTTGGGTCGCGCTGGATTGGTCTGGAAGGGCTGGAAGGCCCGGCCAAAGGGAGAACCGGCTTTGCTATCCACGGCACCAAAGAACCGGAGACCATCGGAACACAATCTTCCCGGGGATGCATCCGTCTGTTTAACGGGGATGTGATTGAGGTGTACAATCTTCTGTTTGCAGGCCAATCCCTGGTGCGTGTGGAGGATTGAGGTTGTCTGGACGGGTGAGGTAGACGGGATGACCAATCGGATGAGCCGGTGGTTTGGAGGATTGGGATGCTGGATTCTTTCAGCCGGGGTGCATGCTGTATGTCTGGGGGCACTGGCCTTTGTTCGTTTTCCATCCGGAGGGACCTCGGATAGACCCGGTAGCGGGGCTTTTTCATCGATTGAGACGCCTGCGGCTGTGCGGATAAGGGAGCTGACGGCACCGAAACCTCAGGTAAAACCGCTGACATCCGAACGGCTTTTATCCCCTTCTGCGGAACGAAAGCCCCATCCTGAAGTCAGGCCCGAACCAACACGGAACCCTTCTTTTTCAATCC